>JBBQFZ010000043.1:0-19724 GCA_038322455.1 Gemmatimonadales bacterium
GGCGTCGGCGCCAGGCACGAAGCCGCCGAGATAGCCCTTCTTTTGGGCTCACTGCCCATCAATTAACCCTCTGGAGCATACGCCCTGGCCTCCCTTACTGGAGTGCCCCCTACGCGGCGTAATGTCTTAGAAACGGGTGACTTAGGAGGCCGTTTCTTCGTCTCCTAATAAGACCTGCCGGCTGAGTTTCGGGCCGCGGGTTGGCACTTGACTACTCACATTCCGCGTCCGACCGAACCACAGTCCGGACGTCAAGGAAACGGTGTAAATATTTCAGCGCGATCTCAGCAAGCCCCGGCGGACCGCTGGAACTCTCACGTTATTGGCGAGAGTGCGGCGATCCGAGAAGTTCTCGCTCTAGCGACTCAGGTTGCCTCGAGTCGCAGCGTGACTGTCTTGTTAGTCGGGGAGACAGGTACCGGAAAGGAGCTCTTCGCCCGCGGACTGCATGCGGCAAGCACGCGCGCGGCCGAGCCCTTCGTGGCGATCAACTGCGCCGCGATTCCCGAGACACTACTCGAGAGCGAGCTGTTTGGCCACGAGCCGGGCGCCTTCACCGATGCAAGAGCACTCAAGCGCGGCCTTTTCGAAGTCGCCGGCGCGGGGACGATTTTTCTCGATGAAGTCGGAGAGCTGCCGTTAAAGCTCCAGGCGAAGCTGTTGCGCGTGGTTGAAGATCGGCGGTTCCGCCGGCTGGGCGGTTCGGAAGAGCGCACGCTTGCAGCCAGAATTGTCGCGGGCACGAACATGCTCCTCGAGACCGCCGTCGCGGAGAACCGATTTCGCGCCGATCTCTTTTATCGATTGAACGTTGCCCGACTCGAGCTTCCTCCGCTTCGCGAGCGCACGGGTGACATTCCGATTCTGGCGCACTTCTTCGTGCAGCGACACGCTGAGGGCGAGGGTCGGGAGAATCTGCGTCTCGCACCGGATTCGGTGAGCGCACTTGAGCGGCACCGCTGGCCCGGCAACATCCGAGAGCTGAAAAACGTTATTGAGCGGGCCGCTGTCGTCTGCACCGGCGATGTGATCCAGCCACATCACCTTTCTCTACAGCGTCGCTCCTTCGTTCCCCTGCTGGAGACCCCAGCCGGCGCCATGATCAACATTCCTTCGGAGGGCAAGTCTCTCCAGGCGATCGTCGATGAAGCAATCCACACCACCATCGGACTCACCGGCGGCAATCTCAGCGCCGCCGCACGAATCCTCGGAATTTCGCGCCCGACGCTGATGCGAAAGCTGAGAGACGAGGGTAGTGTCAGGCGGACAATCCTGGCCTCGTCGTGAAGCGCCGCAAGACTCCGCGAACGGAGCGGTTGGAACCTGCAGGAATAAGGGCTCTGATAGACGTCGCAAAGGCGGCGGAACGGGACGGACGATGGACCGAAGCCTCGGCGCAGTATGAGAGCCTCGTTCGCAACCCGCTGGCAGGGGTCGAGACGAGGCTCTCGGCGCTTCGCTGGCTTGGACGCGCCTACCTGGAGCAGGGGAATCGGGGAGCAGCAATGGACGTACTGGAAGCGGCGGTGGCCGCCGCAACGCAAGCCGGATCCCGGTCAGCGATCGCGCAGGCGCTAAACGTCGTTGCGATAGTGCACCAAACGGGTGGCGATCTCGATCACGCCGAGACTATGTACCGTGAAGCTCGCGACACCGCTGCCTCGATCAACGACGCGGAAGCGATGGCGATGATCGACCAGAATTTGGGAACGGTCGCCAGTATTCGTGGTGACATTACGGGAGCGCTGGAAGCGTTCGAGCGCAGCCTTCAGGGCTACACGGCGCTGGGCCGGCGGGATGAAGCAGCACAAGTACTCAACAACATTGGTCTCGCCTACACCGACCTCGGCGAGCCCGACCGAGCGCAGGAGGCCTACACCGAGGCGGCGCGCGCGTTCGGCGAGGAGCACGACCACACCAACGAGCTGAATGTCGCGCTCAATCAGGTGCAGCTGTGCATCGCCACGGGACGCTTCGATGAAGCGAGGGATCGGGCGGAGCCACTTCTGGCGCTGAGCGGCGAAGTCGCGCCGTCGTGGCGCGGAGAAATCTTCAGGCATGCCGGAGTCATTGCCCGTGAGGGCGGGGACTACGTAAAGGCAGCGGAGTACCTGGGACGCGCCGGAGAGTGCGCCGAAGAGGCCGAGGATCTTTTACTGAAGGCGGATGTCGCCGAGCAGCTCGCCGAATTATACTGGACGCAGAAACGTCATCGCGACATGCTGCTGCATCTGAACAAATCACACGCCCTCTACTCTCGCCTCAAGGCCCAGCACAGAGTGGAACAGGTGGAGCGCCGCAATGCCGCGCTCGAATCGCGGTTTCTCGAGATGGCGCACCATTGGGGCGATTCGATCGAGAGCAAAGACCATTACACGCAGGGCCATTGCGAGCGCGTCGCGTTTTTTGCCTGCGTCCTCGCCGACAGCGCCGGAATGGATTCCAAATCGCTTTTCTGGTTCCGGCTCGGCGCACTCTTGCACGACATCGGCAAGATCATCGTGCCCACCGAGGTGCTGAACAAGGCGGGCAAGCTGTCGTCCGAAGAGTGGAAGATCATGAAGCGTCACCCCGAAGCCGGTCTCGAGCTGGTCTCGGACATCGATTTTCCGGGCGACGTGAGAGCGATCATCCGCAACCATCACGAGCGTTGGGACGGAACGGGATATCCCGACGGCCTGGCGGGTGAGGAAATCCCGTTCGCGGCGCGGATTCTCTGCGTCGCCGACGTTTACGATGCGCTCACGACTGCGCGGTCGTATCGCGAGAGCCTGCCGCACACGCGGGCGGCGCACGTGATGCGCTCATCAAAAGGGCAGTTCGATCCCGATCTGCTGGAGACATTCCTCGGCTGGGCGCTGGCAGAAAACATTCCGGCCCGCACTACTCCCCAGCGGGTAGCACTATTCACAACAGGACTCTCTGCGTGACACGAAGAAGTCATCCCGGCCAGACTGCCGGCGGACGCGCAGTTCGCAGGATTGCGGCAATTGCATTCGCTCTGACTCTCTCGGCGTGCGCGCGGGAGACTGGCCCCGCAAAATCAGACAATGATGCGCCGGTTGGCGGGACCATCGTGATATCCGCGGCCGCCGATGCGGATGCGCTGCTGCCGCCTCTCATACTTTCGCTGCAGGGCAAGCAGATCGTCGATCAGATGTTCGACAATCTCGCCGACATCGGTCCGCGGCTGAACACGGTCGGCGATGCGGGATTCACTCCTCACCTCGCGAACAGTTGGCGGTGGTCTCCGGATTCTCTCGCAGTAGACTTCAAGATCGACCCGCGTGCGCGCTGGCACGACGGCGTGCCGGTACGCGCCGAAGATGTCCGATTTACCTTCGGCCTCGTCAAGGATCCCGCGCTGGGATCTCCGCTATCGGGGAACCTCGACAACGTCGACTCGGTGTCGCTTCCGGATTCCATGACCGCGCGCGTCTGGTTTCATCGACGCACGCCCGACCAGTTCTTCAAGGCGGCCACACCGGTCGCGATTCTACCCGCGCACCTTCTCGGCAAGCTCAAGCCGGCGGAACTTCGCGCGTCGCAGTTCGCGCAGCATCCCATCGGCTCTGGCCGCTTCCGGTTCTCAGAATGGGTCCGGGGCGCGCGGATCGTTCTGACCGCGGACAGCACCAATTACCGGGGGCGTCCGAAAGCAGATCGCGTGATATGGCTGATCTCGGCCGAGTATCCGGCGGCCGCTCTCAGATTGATGGGTGGGGAAGCCGATTTTCTCGATCTCGTAAAGCCGGAATACGTGGCACAGCTGCGCGCGAAAGGCGACAAGATCGTGACGACTGACGGAAGCCTCGATTACGGGTACGCTGCGTTCAACCTCGGAGACGCAACCAAGGGGAACAAGCGCACCATATTCGCCGACCGTAATGTCCGGCGGGCGCTCACGATGGCTGTTGATCGGGAGGCGTTGGTGCGGAGCGTTTTCGACACGCTGGCGCTGGTTGCTCACGGTCCCGCCACACGCGTGCTCACGACCAGCGATACGACGATCGGACTTCCGTACGACACGGCTCGGGCGGGAGCGATGCTCGACTCAATCGGATGGAAGCGCGGGGTGAACGGAATGCGACGTAAGGGTGGCGCGCCGTTGGCGTTCGCGCTCATGGTGCCCGGGTCGAGTGCAATTCGCTCGAGGCTGGCGGTTTTGCTGCAGGAGCAGTGGCGGCGTGCTGGCGCGGCGGTGCGAATCGAATCGATCGACGTCAATACGTTTGGCGAGCGTCTCGACGGCCGGAAATTCGACGCGGTTCTCAATGCATGGCACATCGATCCCACCCCATCGTCGGTGCGCGAGGAGTGGGGGAGCTCGGAGATCAGAAAGGGCGGGTACAACGCGACGTCCTACTCCAACCCGGCGTTCGACGCAGTTGTCGACAGCGCGGTGAGGGAAATGGATCCGGCGCAAAGCGCTGCCCTCTACCGGCGAGCGTATGGGATTCTGACGGAGGATGCGGCCGCGATGTGGATATACGAGCTGCGAAATGTTCACGGGGTGTCGCCGAGGATCTCTCCGGTGGGAATCCGCGCCGATGCGTGGTGGGCAAATCTCGCGGACTGGTCCGTCAACCAGAATCGCTGACTTCTGTCCGCGAGGCACCGCGGCGGACATTCCTGTGATGGGCGAACAAAAAAAGGCCCGCCTGAAGCAGGCGGGCCTTTTCTCTGAACGCGTTTTACTTCTTGTCGTCCACGATCTCGTAGTCGGCCTCGACTACATCATCGGCGGGTTTGGCGCTGCTTTCCGCTCCGGCTGTGGCACCGGCTGGCTGGCCGGCTTCGGGCTGCTGGGCACCCTGCTGCTGGTAGAAGGCCTGTCCCGCTTCGCTGAACACCTTCGTCAGCTCCTCCTGTGCAGATCGGATCTCGGTCATATCGTCGCCTCGCAACGCTTTTCGGGCGCGCTCGATCGACGCATCGATCTTGGTCTTGGTATCGGCTGAGACCTTGTCCCCCCACTCCTTCACGTTCTTCTCGACTTCGTAGGTCATCGAGTCCAGACGATTCCGCGCGTCGATCGCCTCGCGCTGCTTCTTGTCTTCGGTCGCATTCTTCTCAGCGTCCTTGACCATGCGATCGATCTCGGACTCCGAGAGTCCGCTGGAGGCTTCGATCCGGATCTTCTGTTCCTTGCCGGTGGCTTTGTCCTTGGCGGTAACGTGCAGGATTCCGTTGGCGTCGATGTCGAACGTCACTTCGACCTGTGGCAGCCCGCGCGGTGCGGGCGGAATTCCCGTGAGCTGGAATTTGCCGATGGTCTTGTTGTACGTCGCCAGCTCGCGCTCGCCCTGTAGAACGTGGATCTCCACCGTCGTCTGATTATCGTCAGCCGTGGAGAAGGTCTCGCTCTTCTTGGTCGGGATCGTGGTGTTGCGGGGGATGAGTACTGTGGTGACTCCCCCCAGCGTCTCGATGCCGAGCGAGAGCGGAGTGACGTCGAGCAGGAGTACGTCCTTTTGCTCGCCGGTGAGAACCGCGCCCTGAACCGCGGCACCGATCGCCACGACTTCGTCCGGGTTCACGCCCTTGTTCGGATCCTTGCCGAAGAATTTCTTGACGATTTCCTGGATCTTCGGAATGCGCGTCGAGCCACCCACGAGGAGAACCTCGTCGATTTCATTCGGCTTGATGCCCGCATCCTTCAGCGCCTGCTCCATCGGTGGAATCGTCCGCTGGATGAGGTCGTCCACGAGCTGCTCGAACTTCGCTCTGGTGAGCGTATAGTTGAGATGCTTCGGTCCGCTCTGGTCGGCGGTGATAAAGGGGAGATTGATGTCCGTGGACTGTGTAGTGGACAGTTCCATCTTCGCCTTCTCGCCCGCTTCCTTGAGGCGCTGGAGCGCCATCGGATCCTTGGAAAGATCGATCGCCTGATCGCGCTTGAACTCCGTCACCAGCCAGTCGATGACGCGCTGATCGAAGTCGTCGCCGCCGAGGTGTGTGTCACCATTGGTCGATTTCACCTCGAACTGGCGCGAGCCTTCGACGTCGTACAACTCGAGAACGGAGATGTCATAGGTACCGCCGCCGAGATCGAACACGGCGACCTTCTCGTCCTTTTTCTTGTCGAGACCGTAGGCGAGTGCCGCGGCCGTGGGCTCATTAATGATGCGGAGCACGTCGAGGCCGGCGATCTTGCCGGCGTCCTTGGTCGCCTGGCGCTGCGAGTCGTTGAAATAAGCGGGCACCGTGATGACGGCCTTGTCGACTTTATATCCGAGGTAGTCTTCCGCGGTCTGCTTCATCTTCTGGAGGATCATCGCAGAGATCTCGGGCGGAGAGTACCGCTTGCCCTGGACTTCAACCATGGTGACTTCGTTAGGCCCGCCGGCGACCTTGTATGGAACGCGCTTGGTCTCGTCGACGACTTCGGACGTCTTGCGGCCCATGAACCGTTTGATCGAAAAAACGGTATTCTGGGGATTGGTCACCGCCTGTCTCTTGGCGATCTGACCAACGAGCCGCTCGCCGTCCTTGGTGAAGCCGACAACAGAGGGCGTGGTACGTCCGCCTTCGGCGTTGGGGATGACGACGGGGTCTCCGCCTTCCATCACCGCAACTACGGAATTCGTAGTTCCCAGATCGATGCCAATTACTTTTTCAGCCATTCTTTTATTCTCCTGTAGAGCCAACGCACACCGGCGCTCGCAAATTCATCGGCACGTTTCTCCGCGCCTCACCCGTCAGAAGCAAGCAAGAGGCCGCATTTCTCTGCCATTACGGCGCAATTTCCCGACACCGAAGCTGCCTGAGCTGGGACAACTTGCCCGTATCCCTGCGGTTTGCCATCTTGGCGCGTTGGTTTTTTCCCTCGATTCCGTGGAGCTTCGTGTCGATCCCGACGCAATGCTGGGGATGTAGGCGAGCCTTCAGTCGCAGTAGTCCGATTTGATCCCACTAAGCGACGAGCTCCCCACGGTCCGCACGCCATGGATGACGTATCTCATCCTGATCGCGATGTTCGTGACCTGGATTTTCGTTCAGGGTGCGGGCTTCGATCAGCAGACCCTGGCAGCCAGCGTCTGCAATCTCGGATTGGTTCCGGGGGAGCTGACACACATGGCTCCCGTCGGCACGGCGGTGCCGCTCGGGGGCGGGATGGCGTGCGTCGTCGACAACGACCCCATCAATATTCTGACGCCCTTCCTATCGATGTTTCTTCACGGAGGGTGGGGTCACCTGCTGGGCAACGCGCTCTTCTTCTGGGTTTTCGGCAATAACATAGAAGACAGCCTGGGGCACTTTCGGTTTCTCGTGTTCTACCTGATCTGCGGGCTGGCCGCTGCGGTAGCGCACATACTGGCGCAGCCGGGATCTCCGTTGCCGACAGTGGGGGCCTCGGGTGCCATCTCGGGGATACTGGGCGCGTACCTCGTGCTTTACCCGAGGGTTCGAGTCAGGATGCTTTTTTTCTTCATCATCTTCTTCAAGATCATACCTATCCCGGCGTGGCTGGTCCTGGTCTGGTGGTTCTTCTGGCAGCTCGTCGCCGCGTTGCCGGAACTCAAGAATGGCGCCGATCTTACGGGAGGCGTCGCTGTCTGGGCGCACGTTGGCGGTTTTCTTACGGGCGTTCTCCTGGTAAAGTTGTTCGAGAACCGCCATTTGGTAGTGCGAAGGACCCGGCCCGCGTAGATTTTTCGTCAGGAAGACCTCGATCGGGGTCTTCGCGACCATTCAGGAGATTTTCTTTTGCGGATCCTCCCGCGCGACGAGAAGTTCTACGACATGTTCACGGAGCTCGCCAAGCGGCTGACTGCTTCGGCGGGTCTCCTCCATGAAATGTTCGTAACGCCGACCGAGCTCGAAGCCAAGGTCTCCCAGATCAAGGTTATCGAGCACGAAGCGGACAACATCACTCACGACATCATCGATCGGATCGACCGCACGTTCGTGACGCCGTTCGATCGTGAGGACATTCACGCGCTCGCGTCGGCGCTCGATCAGGTCATCGATCTGATTGACGGCACCGCCAGGCGAGCGACGATCTTCCGCATCCAGCGCACGCGTCCCGCGGTAGTGGTGCTCGCCGAAGTACTCGATCGCGCGGCACACACCGTCGAAGACGGCGTTCGGAACATGAAGAACGCGAAGCACGTGTACGCGGTGAGTGAGAAGCTCAAGCTACTGGAGGAGGAGGGCGACGCCGTTTACCATGAAGCGATGGGTGCCCTTTTCGCCGAGGGCGGCGATGCGCTCGAGGTCATCAAGTGGAAGGACCTGTACGACAAGATCGAAGACGCGCTCGACCAGAGTGAGGACGTAGGCAACGTGCTCCAGAGTATCGCGCTCAAAAACGCATAGTGGTCTACTACGTCGCCGCGATCGTACTGATCGCGTTCGTTTTCGATTTCATCAACGGCTTCCACGATTCGGCGAATTCAATTGCCACCATCGTGGGGACGCGTGTGCTGAGCCCGTTCGCTGCCGTTTTGTGGGCCGCGCTGTGGAATTTCGCGGCGGCGTTTACGTCGGGCGAGCTCGTCGCCAAAGCGATTCAGTCGGGAATCATCCGTACCGACATCGTCACGCCGAACCTGATTCTCGCCGGGTTGCTGGGTGCGATCACCTGGAATCTCATCACCTGGTTCTACGGGATTCCGTCCAGCTCTTCGCACGCGTTGATCGGCGGCTACGCGGGCGCTGGAATTGCCAAGGCGGGAATGAGCGCGATCACGTGGGGGACAAAGTGGATCCAGACGCTGTCATTCATCGTGATCTCGCCGCTGGTTGGAATGTTGGGCGGATTCATCCTGATGGTGGCGGTCTACTGGATTTTTCAGAAGATGGCGCCGGCGCGGGTAGATCGGTTTTTCCGGGCGGCGCAGCTCGCCAGCTCCGCGCTGCTGTCGCACGCCCATGCAGCGAACGACGCTCAGAAGACGATGGGTATCATAGTGGGGCTGCTCGTAGCCGTGAGGCCGATGATGGCAGCTGAGACTGGATTTCTGCACCACTTGTACATTCCAGGCGACGGAATCCCGCTGTGGATAAAGCTCGGCGCGTACAGCGCGATTTCTGTCGGGACGTTCTTCGGCGGATGGAGAATCGTACATACGATGGGGTCGCGGATCACGCGGCTCCGCCCCGTGAGCGGTTTCGCGGCCGAAACCGGCGGAGCCATGGCGATCAGTCTCGCCACTCACTATGGAATACCGGTGAGTACGACGCACACGATTGCCGGATCGATCATGGGAGCGGGCGCCACCTACAGGTTTTCGGCTGTGAGGTGGGGGATTGCCCAGAGGATCGTCTGGGCATGGATCATCACCATTCCGGCCTCGGCGGGCGTCGCGGCGGTGAGCTACTGGATCCTGGCTGCGATCACCCGCTAGACGATCTACCCCTCCTGATGGTGCTTGATCTGTTTTCCTTCCGCGAGATACACGGCATCCTCGCCGATATTCGTCGCGAGATCGGCGATCCTCTCGAGGTTTCGACCCACCAGTAATAGCTCGAGCGACGGCGTGATGGTCTTGGGATCGGCCATCATATGGGTCAGGAGCACCCGAAACACGGAGTCGTGAAGCGAGTCGACGACGTCATCGTCGCGGCAGACTTTTCTTCCCAGCGCGCCGTCGGCGCGAATGAAAGCGTCGAGGGAATCGCTGAGCATCTTTCTCGCGCGGCGGGCCATGACCTCGATCTCCGGTATGCTGATGTTGATCTTCGGCTTTTCGGCGAGCCTGATTGCGCTCTCCGCGATATTGACCGCGTGATCGCCCACGCGCTCCAGATCGTTGGAAACCTTGATTGCGCCGATGATGAAGCGAAGGTCGCGCGCCATGGGCTGCTGTAGGGCGAGGAGCTCCACAGCGGCCTGCTCGACCTCGATCTCCAGCCGGTTCAGATCGGAATCTCCGGCGATCACAAGGTTAGCCTTGTCGCGGTCGCGGGTCAGCAGCGCCTCGACGGCGAGATCGGTGCGCTCCTCTGCTTTCGAGGACATTCCGAGCAGCTGCTCCTTGAGAGAGCCGAGCTGGTCGTGGAAATGCCGGAATCCGGCGGTGGAGGCGGTAGTGGTTTCTGGACTCATCCGAATCTCCCGGTGATGTACGCATCGGTTCGTTCTTCGCGAGGACGCGTAAAGATCTGTTCTGTGGGGCCGAACTCGACGAGCTCCCCCGAATAAAAGAAAGCAGTGTGGTCAGACGCCCGCGCTGCCTGCTGAAGGTTGTGCGTCACGATGATAATCGTCAGCTCCTGTTTCAGCTCGTAGACGAGCTCCTCGATCTTCTGAGTCGAGCTCGGGTCGAGCGCGCTGGCAGGCTCGTCGAGCAACAGAACTTCGGGCTGATTGGCGAGCGCGCGTGCGATGCAAACGCGTTGCTGTTGGCCGCCCGAGAGACCGAGGGCAGAGGTGCGAAGCCGGTCTTTCACTTCATCCCATATCGCGGCTCGTCGCAGCGACCGTTCCACGATCTCGTCAACCGATTCCGCGTCCGCGACCCCGTTGATACGTGGCCCGTACGCCACGTTCTCGTAGATTGACCGGGGAAACGGGTTCCAGCGCTGAAACACCATTCCTACTCGCTGCCTGAGCGCAACGACGTCGAGAGAAGGGTCGTAGACGCTCTTCCCGTCAAGGGATAGATCGCCCTCATGCCGGATCCCGGGGATGAGATCGTTGAGCCTGTTGATCGATCTCAGGAACGTCGATTTGCCGCAACCGGACGGGCCGATGAGGGCCGTGACCGACGTCGGCGGAAATGCAATGGAGATTGTCTTCAGCGCCTGCTTTTTCCCGTACCAAAACGAGAAATCGCGAGCCTCGATGGTGCCAACGACGTTGGCGCCTGGTCGAGTCGACACTTGGGCTACGGCGGTCATCCGAACCGCCCGGTGATATAGGATTCAGTTCTCGGATCCCGCGGCGCTGTGAACAGCTGCCGGGTCGATGCGAACTCGACCAGCTCGCCCATCAGAAGAAATGCGGTTCCATCTGAAACGCGCGCCGCCTGCTGCATGTTGTGGGTGACTATCACTACCGTGACGGTCCGGCGCAGCTCATATACGAGTTCCTCGACCTTCTGAGTGCTGAGCGGATCGAGAGATGCCGTGGGCTCGTCGAGCAGGATCACACGCGGCCGGGTGGCGAGCGCACGCGCGATGCACAGGCGCTGCTGCTGGCCGCCAGAGAGTGCTATTGCGCTCTCATCGAGCCGATCCTTGACCTCGGCCCAAAGTCCCGCGCGCTGAAGCGCCTCTTCGACGATTTCACTGGTCGCTCCACGCGTTGCGTGGGACTTCGCATCGACACGCAGGCCTGCTGCGACGTTCGCACGGATGGACATCGTGGGGAATGGAGTCGGCCGCTGGAATACCATCCCCACGTGTCGACGAACCGCGATGGGACTGGAACCATCGCCGTAAATCGCGCTGCCGAGGATTTCCACCGACCCTTCGACGCGCGCGTTGGGAACCGTCTCGTGCATTCGGTTGAAGCAGCGGAGCAGCGTCGACTTACCGCAGCCCGAAGGACCGATGATCGCGGTCACGCCGTTCTGAGGGATCGAGATAGACACGTCCCTGACGGCGGCCGTGTCTCCGAAGAATGCCGACAGGTGATTCGCGACGATACACGGCTTCGCCGCCTCGGGCGAAGCGACGGGCTCTGATGCGCGCAGCTGCACCACAGGCGTCACGGGCCGAGGGGGCTGAGGGGGCTTCTCGCGAACCATTTCAGTCGACTGGAGCGCCAAACCGGGACCTCGTTGCGAAGCGAGCCGCAAGGCTGATGACAAGAACGATCGATATGAGGACGAGGGCACCAGCCCACGCCAGCATGTGCAGCTCCTCGTACGCGTTGGTGGCGTATGTGAAGATCTGAAGCGGAAGGGCCGCAATCGGCTCTCGAATGGAAGTTGACCAGAACTGATTGCCCAACGCCGTAAATAGCAGGGGTGCCGTCTCCCCGGCAATTCTCGCCACGGCGACGAGCGCCCCCGTAACGATTCCCGCGAGGGCAGTGCGAAGAACCACGGAAATCGACGTTCGCCATTTCGGATATCCAAGAGCGAGCGCGGCTTCTCTCAGCGAAGTCGGGACAACGAGCAGCATCTCTTCCGTGGTCCTGGTGACGAGTGGGATCATCATCGCTCCCAGAGCAACGCCACCGGCGAGTGCGGAGAAGTGACCGATGGGGCGAACCAGGATCTGCCAGGCGAAGATGCCCATCACGATCGAAGGAAGCCCATTCAGCACGTCGGCGAGAAAGCGCACTGTGTGGGCAAGCGGTGTCGCTTTCTTTTCGGCGAGATACAACCCGGCCCCGATTCCGATGGGAAGTCCGATGGCGCTCGCAATTCCAATAAGGATGAGGGTTCCAACGATTGCATTGGCCATTCCCCCACCGGGCTCTCCCACGGGTCTCGGCATGTGGGTAAAGAATGCGATCGAGATGGAAGACGCGCCCTTGACGATCAGGTGCCAAAGAATGAGCAGCAGAGGAAGTGTTGCGAGAACGGCGCAGAGGTACGTCAGGCCGATCATCACACCACTCACGAGGTGCCGGCTCCGCGCAGTCCTCACGCGGCCCGACTCTTCGACACGCTCCACACGAGCCAGCGAGCGATGCCGTTGACGATGAGTGTAACGATGAAGAGAACGGCGCCCACTGCCATCAGCGCGGAGAGATGCAAATCGTTGGTGGCTTCGCTGAACTGATTGGCGATGAGTGACGCCATCGTGTATCCGGGCGCGAACAACGACGCCGAAATTTCGGCGCGGTTCCCAATCACCATTGTGACCGCCATCGTTTCACCGAGCGCTCGGCCGAGCCCGAGCATGATTCCTCCGATGATTCCGGACTTGGCGTAGGGAATGACGGCGTCGCGGATCATTTCCCAACGCGTGGCGCCCAGGGCGAGCGCCGCTTCCCGCTGCGAACGCGGTACTGCCATCAGCACCTCACGCGAAACCGAGGAGATGTAGGGAAGGGCCATGATGGCGAGTATGATTCCGGCGGCAAACATGCTCGGGCCGTACGCGGGACCGCTGAAAAATGGCGTCGCGCCGAGGTGCAGTGTATCGCGCAAGAACGGCATCACGTGCTCGCGGAGCAGAGGGATAAGAACGAAGATGCCCCACAGTCCGTAGACAACGCTGGGAATAGCAGCCAACAGATCGACGAGGAAGCCAACCGGCTGGCGCAACCATACAGGCGAGAATTCGGAGAGGAATATCGCAATGCCGATAGCCAACGGCGTCGCGATGATCAGAGCTACGGCTGACGAGACCAGCGTTCCGAACAGCGCGGGAGCCGCCCCGAAGTGTCCGGCCGCAACGTCCCAGTCGCTGCTGGTGATGATGGATAGTCCAAGCTTTGAGAACGCCGGCCATGCCGCCGCGAAAATCGCCAGTGCGATCCCCACGACGAGCGCGGGAACGACCAGCGCGCAGGCAGTGGTTATGGCTTCGTAGGCTTTGTCGCTGAACGCTGAAGCATCAAGCCGAAGCTTGCGTCGATCCTTTTCCAGCCAGTCGACCGGACGCGAAGTCACTTGGCGCCGGACAGATCGATAGTCGCGAGCCGCGCTTTGACGGTTGCCGCCATCTCCGCGGGCAATGGAGCGTAATCGAGGGTGACAGCTTGCTTCTCCCCTTCGGTCAACGCCCAGTTGAGGAAATCCACCAGCTTCTTGCCTTTTACGGGATCACGCTGGTGTTGGTAGACCAGGATCCAGGTGAATGATGAAATCGGATACGAAGCGGCTCCCGGAGCATCCACGATCGAAATCCGATAGTCTGTATTCGCCGGGAGCGCCTTGGCGGCTCCGGCCGCCGCTGCAGTAACAGCGTCAACCGAGGCGGCGACGAACTGGCCATCCCTATTGCGGATGGCAGCGATGGGAAGGTTGTTCTGCTTCGCGTAAGCGAGCTCGACGTAGCCGATTGATCCTGGGGTTTGCTTGACCTGACCTGAAACCCCCTCATTCCCCTTTGCGCCGAGGCCGACCGGCCATTTGACGTCTTTGCCCTTACCGACGCTTGATTTCCACGAGGGAACGGCCGTGCTCAGATAGTCGGTGAAGATGTACGTCGTGCCGCTGCCATCGGATCGGTGGACAACCAGAATATCCTGTGCCGGAAGCGTAACTCCGGGGTTGAGCGATGCGATGCGCGCATCGTTCCATTTCTTGATCCGCCCGGAGAAAATATCGGCGACTGCAGCGGGGGTGAATTTCAGTGCGGTCGTTACACCGGGAAGGTTGTAGGTGATGACGTCGGCCCCCAACACAGTTGGAAAGTGGAGGACAGGACCACCTTTGGCACTCGCCAGCTCGGCGTCGGACATTGGACTGTCCGAAGCTCCGAAATCCACCGTCTCTTCGGAGAGCTGTCGTATTCCGCCGCCCGAGCCGATCGACTGATAGTTGATTTTCACGCCGGTGTTTTGGGCGTACTCCGAGAACCACTTCGAATAAATCGGATATGGGAACGTCGCTCCGGCACCGGTGAGATCTACTGACTGGCCTGATGCCGAGCTGGTGGAAGAGGCGGTGCCGGCATTGTTCGCATCCCCCTTCGAGCAGGCGAACGCGAGGAGTGCTGGAACGACAAGCTTCAGAAACTTCACGGTGAGCTCCTTGGCGGCGGTATTGAAGTATTCGTACCTCAAAAATAGAAGCGCCCCCGGCAGGTCACGACGAACGTCAGGTAACGACATCGTCACAACCGCCGGAGGCACTCTGGGGTCCTTCTACGGGGCGCCTAGAAGTTTGCCACGAGGTGCAGGAAGTACGTCTTGGTGGTCGCTGATATCGCGCCGCTGTGTGGCGTGAGCTCCTGGTAGTCGAGCGAGAGCGCGGTCTTTTTGTTGAGATCCCACGTCAGACCGCCGATGATCGTATTCACATAGCTGTCGTTGGCAGTGTTGGGCTTGAAGCGATCAAACCGGGCGACGAGTCCAACTGGAAGCGTCGATCCGGCGCTCAAAAGCTGAAACGGCTTGATCGTCGCAAAACCGGACAAGAGGCGGCCCGTGCTGTCGACTTCGACGATCGGTGCCACCAGAGTATTCGCTCCGGTCTCTTTTGCATCCTTTCGGGTCGCCCACTCTGCGCCGAGCGTGAGACGGGGATCGCGAACACCTACAAACACTCCCGCCCTTTTCCGGGGGAGGGAACTTCCCACCGGTCCGAGTTGTCCGGCACCGCCGGCCGCAAACACACTGCCCACCGCGCCGATGTAGGTCCAGCCGGTGAGGGCGAAAGTCTTCACGATCTCGTTGGTCGATGCCGAGAACGGTGTAAGCGACAGACGCGCGGCGTAATCCTTGAACCGATCCGTCTCGCGCGACGTATAGCCAGTTCCGTTGACGACCGTCGCGTAGAACTCGCCGAACTTGTTCGGGAGCGCGACGAGCGTGCCGACGCCTGCATCGGCTGACGAAAAGAATCCCGCCCGCTCGACGGCGGTCTGTGAGATCCAGCGCGGCCAGAAGCCTTCGACGTGATCGATGACGACGTTATGGATCAATCCGGCGCGCGCCGTCGCGTTCCAGCTGGCGCTCTTGAGATAGTCGTACTGGAGATATGCGTACTTAGCGCGGACGACCCAGCCCTTATAGAACGCATCATTCGGCGCCCCCGTCTGCTGAAAAACGTCCGCCGTGATTCGAATGCTGGCGCGGTCCCCTGCCGGCATTCTGAACGTCAGATACGCGCGCTCGAGGTCGAACTTATTCTGCGACTTCTGCGTGCCTTTGTCGCCGCGGTACTGAAAGTTTGCGTAGAGCACGCCCGAAAAATCCACGGGAATAGAGACCGTTGCTGGAGCCGGCGCTGCGGTAGCAGGCGCCGATGGTGGAGGGGCGGGCTTGGTCGTGTCTGCCGGCTGCTGCGCCGCCAGCATCAGCGGTGCGGCGAACGTCACAAGGGCTCGCGCGATCGTCGTGCGTTTCATCGGGCGGCCCCCACCTGAGTACCCGCGATGCGAATCATCTTCAGTCTTTGCTGCAGCGTTGCGACCATCCCGGGCGGAAGCGGCGCATAATCGAGCGATGACGCCGTCGTCTCCCCGTTCTTGTAGGCCCAGCGCAGGAAGTTGACGAGCTTTGTGCCCTTTACGCGATCCGGCTGGTTCCGGTAAACGAGGATCCACGTCATCGACGAAATCGGGTACGAATCCTTTCCGGGAGCGTTTGTGATCGAGACGCGATAATCGGTGTTCCGGGGGAGCTTCATGCTTGCTGCCGCCGCGGTTACCGAGCCGATCGACGGAGCGACGAAGCGTCCACCGGCGTTGCGGACGCTGGCGTACGGGAGGCCGTTCTGCTTTGCATAGGCGAGCTCAACGTAACCTATGGAGCCGGGAGTCTGCTTCACCTGGCCGGCGACGCCTTCGTTTCCCTTTCCACCCAGACCCACAGGCCACTTGATGTCCTTGCCCTTGCCGAGCGAGGTCGACCAGGAAGGGCTCACGGTGTTCAGGTAGTCGCTGAAGATGTAGGTGGTGCCGCTCCCGTCCGACCGGTGGACGACGAGGATGTCAGAGTTGGGAAGGGACACCCCGCGGTTCTGTGCGACAATGCGCGCATCATTCCACCTGGTGATTTTCCCTTGAAAGATGTCTGCGATCGCATCGCCGCTCAGATTGAGCGGGCGGTTGAGGCCCGGGACGTTGTATGTGATGACGACTGCGCCCATTACCGTCGGAAAATGGAGGATCGGTCCGCCCTTGGCGCTGGCGAGCTCCTGGTTACTCATTGGGCCGTCGGAGGCACCGAAGTCGACGGTCTGCTCGGAGAGCTGTCTTATGCCCCCGCCGGATCCGATCGACTGATAGTTGATTTTGACGCCGGTGTTCCGGGCGTAGTCCGAGAACCACTTCGAATAGATGGGATATGGAAACGTTGCGCCGGCTCCGGTGAGATCGACGGACTGAGCCGAGGCGCTCCCTGCGAAAACGGCCGCCACTGATAAGGCGGCAGCGATGCTCCAGACGGTTTTGATCACTTATGACTCCGTGAGGGAAGTTTGACGCCCCAGAAGCTCTCTCTCTCATGTCACGGCCAGTCACACGGGATGTACCGGGTTTGTCACGACTGGAGCGTCGTGGCGAACTCGGGGAAGAAAATTCTGATCGTGGCTCCAGAACCCACGATGCTTTCGGCACTCACCGATCCGCCGTGCGCCTCGACCAGATGCTTCACGATCGCCAGGCCCAGCCCGGTCCCACCCGCCTCGCGCGACCGCCCACTGTCTGCGCGGTAGAACCGCTCGAAGATCCGGGGCAGATGCTGGGGGGAAATGCCGCTTCCGGTATCTGTAACGGTCAGCGCGACTCCGTTACGTGCCGGCGCCGTTGCGATGCTGATGCGACCGCCTGCAGCCGTATGCCGCAACGCGTTTTCGATGAGATTGAGAAGGATCTGCTCGACCGCCGTTCGATCCGCATAAATCACGGCGGCCGCGGTGTCTACACCCGTGTCGAGAGCAATTCCTTTCGCACCCGCCGCGGCTGCGACCCGTCCAAAGACCTCAGCCGCGAGCTCCGGGATTCTGACAGGTTGGGGCCGAGGCTTCCAGTGACCCGACTCGATTCGCGAAAGGTCGAGCAACTCGTCGACGATTCTCTGCATTCTCTGGGTGTTGCTGTAGATCGTTTGGGCGAACTCCGCTCGCTTGGCCGCCGGAATTTCCGGATCCCCAAGCGTCTCGGCGAACCCGCCGATGATGGTCAGCGGAGTGCGAAGCTCGTGCGAGACGTTGGCGACGAAGTCGCGGCGCACAGCTTCCAGTTTTCTGATGGGCGTCAGATCAAATAGTGCGACCACCGCTCCGCCGCCCACCAGGGGACGCGCGGTCAGCGACAGCGTATTGCCCCCGATGACTACCTCTTCGGGCTCGGTTTCGGTTCCATTCAGCGCCAGCGAGATCGCGCTGCGAAGAGTCACCTCCCGAGGAAGAAAATCCATTCCGACGGGAAGGGGACGATCGATCGAAAGGAGACGCCGGCCTGTCTGATTGATTCTCACAACTTCGTGGGCGGGGGAGATCGCGATCACCCCCTCATTGAGAGTCTCAACGAGCGCGCTCAAGATTGACTGCTCGGCGGCGAGCGCCGAAATGCGTCCCTCCAGCTGCTCTGCCAGGCGGTAGATCGCATCCGCCAGATCTCCCACCTCCCCGGGGGCCGAGAGCGCGGGATGCACGCGTCGTTCTCCTGCAGCGATCGAGCGCGCAACATCTCGGAGATCGGTGATCGGCCGCGAAACCGCGCGCGAAAAAAGCGTGGCGAGGATTGCCGCCAGCAGAAAGGAGATGAGACCGGCGGCGATGACGCCATTGCGTGCCGCGTCGAAAAGATCTTCCACGGCGCGCGTCGTGACCGAGACGCGCGCAATTCCCCGAGAGGCTTTTACGGCAACGTACAGCCGCTCTTCGCCCGTAGAAGGACTCATTCGCCGACTCGAGCCAACGCCATTGCTCCGTGCGGCGACGATCTCGGGACGTTGACTGTGATTCTCGAGACGCTCGAGTGCCGGACCGTCGAACTCAGAGTCCCCAATGACGTGCCCTGTCGAGTCGATGAGAGTGACGCGGTGACCGGTAGCCGCACCCGCCCCGTCGGCGAGGGAATCGGCGTCGATGCCGGTTTTCCACTGGGTCGCCAGCAACCTTGCCTCGCCCGAGAGATCGCGCACCGTCTGGTCGGTGATGCTGGAGTGAAGCTGGTAATCGATGATGATGACAACCGACACCACCATTACAGCGATGATCGCGAGCGACTGGAGGAGAAGCCGGTGGGCGAGCTTCACGCGCGCTCTGTTACGTTCTTGATCCGGTACCCGAATCCGCGCACGGTCTCGATCAGATCTCCCGCCTCACCCAGCTTGGCGCGAAGACGCTGCACGTGCATGTCGACGGTGCGCGTTTGAATGTCGGGGGCAGCCTCCCAGACAACCTCGAGAAGGAGATTGCGCGGCTGGACGCGTCCTCTTCTCTCGGCGAGAAGGAGCAGCAGCTTGAATTCCGTAGGCGTGAGATCGATCTCTCTACCATCCACAGTAACGCGGTGGCCGGTGATGTCGATTTTCAGCGGGCCAATCTGCCTCACATCGCCGGCGTCCGTCTGCCCCGACTTGATGCGACGCAGGATTGCGGCGACGCGAAGGACCAGCTCCTGAGGGCTGAAAGGTTTGGTCAGGTAGTCATCCGCCCCCAGCGTCAGTCCCTTGATTCGATCGCTCTCCTCCCGCCGTGCGGTGAGCATCAACACCGCGATTCGAGCGGTGGCGCTGTCACCTCGCAGCTCCTCCATCACTTCCAGGCCGGAGAGCCCTGGCAGCATGAGATCGAGGACCACCAGTGAAGGCTTTTCGCGCCGAGCCGCGGCGAGTCCGTCCAGACCATTGGTTGCCGTAGATACCGAGTACCCGGATTTGGCGAGATGGTACGCGACCAGCGCGACGATGTCCGGCTCGTCGTCGACGACAAGTACGCGTTCAGCGCTAGCGGCCATTGCAGTCACGGCTTCAACTTGGCCGCCTCATCGGCGCGTCGTCAACTCGCCAGGTGTCACGAACACGTTACGATAACGTTGCACTCCCTCGGCGGAGCACGCCCGGCTAGCTTTGCTCATCACCACAACAGACCAGGGATCACCGACCGAATGAGACCACGCGCGTCGTATTGCATTCTGCCATTCGTTATCGCCTGCGCCCCAACGCAGCTCCCGCGCACGAGCCAGCAAGTAGACCT
>JBBQFZ010000044.1:0-19572 GCA_038322455.1 Gemmatimonadales bacterium
CATTTCGGCCGCGAACAAACAGTAGTCGGCTCGGTACCGCACACACGGCACTCCGACACAATTGAATGAGGATGTACCGAACATGCGTACCACCGGCAAAGTAAAGTGGTTCAACGACGCCAAGGGCTTTGGCTTCATCACACCTGAGAACGGACAGAAGGATTGCTTCGTTCATCACTCGGCCATTCAGGGCAACGGCTTCAAGTCGTTGGCTGAGGGCGAGCGCGTTGAATTCGACGTCGTGCAGGGTCAGAAGGGCCCGGCGGCCGAGAACGTAACCAAGCTTGGCGCTTAAGTAGTAGCTTGCTGAACGCAGGATAGAAGGGCGGGGCCGATCTGGATAACTCCAGGCCGGCCCCGTTTTTTATTGCCTGTAGCAAACCCTTGGAGGACTATGGCAAAGGAAGAAGCGATCGAGCTGGAAGGAACCGTTACCGAAGTACTGCCCGATGCGACGTTTCGGGTGCAGGTGAACAATGGCCATGACGTGCACGCCACGATTGCGGGAAAGATGCGGAGATTTCGCATCAGGGTTCTGGCGGGCGATCGCGTGACCCTGGAGGTGTCGCCCTACGATCTTACGCGGGGCCGCATAACCTTCCGGCACAAGAGCTGACCGGGAAGCTCAAACTCGCCTACTGCGCGTAGCGCAGTAGATCGTAAAAGAAGTGGACACCGTAGCCAATATTGTCCACTGAAAGACGCTCGTCGTTCCCGTGCATCCCACGCTGTATCTCGGGCCTCGGGACCAGAAACGGACTGAAGCCGTAAGTAGTGATTCCCAGCCTGCGGTAGGTTGGACGGTCGGTCGCCGCCGTCTCCATCGGAGTCGTGACGAAGGCACCTGGCTCCCGATCGTGCGCGGCTCTCTCGATTGCGTGGAAAAGATCGGTGTTGATGGGACTCTCGAGTGGGGTTTTCGGCTGCAGCAGCGTCGTGAAATGCACAGCCGTGTCGCCGACCACGCCTTTCAGCGTCTCGAGAAACGCGGCGGCATCCTGATCCGGCAGCAGTCGGACATCGATGTCGCCGGTCGCGACTCCGGGGATCACGTTCGTCTTGTTCGAGCCCGCGAGTCCGGTGAGCGAGATCGTATTCCTCAGAAAGGCATTCCACGAGACGTCGCTCAGAATCCACTCCCTCGCCCTGGGATTGTTGAGCGCGGCGCTGACGTTCGAGAGCCAGCTTCTCTGCGGCTCCGGATATGTCCTCGCGATATCGCGAAAAAATTTCTCAACGCCGGGTGTGACGTGGAGCGGTGTCTCGTACCGGGAGATTTTGTAGAGCGCGGCAACGAGTCGCGGAACTGGGTTCTGCTTAGTCGGCCGCGATCCGTGTGATGGCACTCCATTCACGGTCAGTCGCTGCCAGAATGTCCGTTTCTCCGCGACACCGACGGCGAAATAAACAACTTTGCCGTTGCTTATGAGATTGTCGGCGCCTTCGGTGATCAGATACTCGACATCCCTGAGCAGATCGGCGTGATTCTTCACGAAGACGAGTCCGCCGGTGGATGTGAGCTCCTCATCGGAGTTTCCGATATAGACGATGTCGCGGGTGAGCGGCACTCCGCTGCGCTTGAGGGCGATCATCGCCATGAGCTGCGCGACACCGATCCCTTTCATGTCTATCGCTCCGCGACCCCAGATGTAGCCGTCCTTGATCGCGCCGGAAAACGGATCCATCGACCACGACGCGGGTGTGGCTGGGACAACGTCCATATGATGGACCAGTGCAATCGCGCGCTTGGTCCCGTTGCCGCGGAGTCGTGCATAGAGATTGGCGCGATTCGCTCCGAGCTCCACCGTGTCCAGGATCTGTGCTTCAATTCCTTCACGCTCGAGGATCTGCTTAAGGAAGCGCGCGGCGAGGAGCTCGTTGCCCGGGGGGTTCGTAGTGTTGACCCGCAGATAGTCCGCAAGAACCGTCTGGGACTCGCCGGCTGTGGCGTTCCAATCGACTGGCTTCGACTGGCCTGGGAGCGCCGAGCTAAAGGCGAGGGAAGTCGTCGCGATGATCGTTCGCGCAATTCGATTCATGGCATACTCTGGGAATCTGCGGATAGGGGCGCGAGTAATTCTATTCGCTGCGCGGGCTGCGTGCGCGATCAGGGTTGCTGCTGGCCGTCCGGTAATCGGCGAGGGGCCGGCGGTGCGGGGAGCTGCGAGACTCGCGCCTTGAACGCCTGGAACTCAGGGTTGTCAACGATGAACCGACCGGAATGGCTGGGCTCTACCGCCGCGATGAGCTTGTGCGCTTTGGCAATTCGCGCCTCTTCCAGCGGATGCGATGCAAACCACCCATCGACTATCGTCGGCTGACGTTCGCGCTCCTTCAGCAGCACCTGAAACAGATCCGGTATTCCCTCGGGATCGTACCCGGCCCGCGTGACGTTGACCACTCCCTCGGAATCCGCCTGCAGTTCATCGAGCCTGCTGTGGCGCGCGAACAACGCGCTTCCGCCGACCTGCACCGCGGTCTGAGCGACCCCGCTGTGGCAGATGCTCGTGAGCGTGCAGAGGACCGCGACACCCACATTGGCCTTTTGCGCGCTCTGCATCTGCTTGACGGAATGACGCTGAATCACATGACCGATCTCGTGTCCCAACGTTCCAGTCAGCTCGTCCAGCCTGTCGGCGCTTTCGATGAGTCCCCGATTCACGTAGACGTACCCACCGGGCAGGGCAAACGCGTTTACCTGCTTTGTATTTATCACGTAGAAGTGCCAGTCCAAATCGGCTCTGCTCGTGGTCTTCGCTATCGACTCGCCGAGGGACTGCATGTATTCGCTAACGGCCGGATCCGTGACTATGGGCAGCTGTGCGTTCACTTCCGCCGCGTCCTGCCGGCCCATGGCGACTTCCTGGTCCTGCGAGACCGAGCATGAGGTGATGATGACTACGAGTGCCGCCAGAATGGAAGAACGAATCATTTCATGCGGGGAAAGGGTAGATTGGGAAGGGGCAAGACATGTTCCAACCGTTCTCTTCTTCTCGTGGGGAAAGTCAGACTTTGCCACCGCGCGGCTCACCGGTAGTTGATCGGCCGGTACGCATTTTCGAGCAGCGCCATCTGCCCGTGCCTCGCAGTGCGCGCTACGCGTTGATGGGCTCGTTCGACGGGGCGCTGAGCGAGGTGTGGATAGTCTGTCATGGCCATGGGCAATTGGCCGCGCGATTTCTATCCCGCTTCATTCCGATCGAGCGGGGCGACCGCCTCTTCATAGCGCCCGAGGCACTCTCGCGCTACTATCTCGAGCCGCCCCGCGGCGGACCCCATGCTCCCAATACCCCGGTTGGGGCGAGCTGGATGACCTCAGAGGATCGCGATTGCGAGATCGCAGACTATGTGGGCTATCTCGACCTGCTATACGATGAAGTTTTCTCCCGGGTCCGGCGCGACACAGTTCGGCTGTGGGTCCTCGGCTTCTCGCAGGGGTGCGCCACGGTGGTGCGGTGGGTCGCACGCGGGAAGGTTGATCCCGATCGAGTCGTCTTGTGGGCAGGTGTGTTGCCGCCGGAGCTGAGCCCGGACCAGGCCGGCGGTTTGTCGCGCCGCGCTCCCGTCACGATGGTGCTTGGCCGCAACGACGAGTTTGCCAAACCGGAGCTGGTCGCGGCGCAGGAGGCGCGTCTGAAGGAGCTCGGTGTCGCGAGCGAGACGATTCGATTCGACGGTGGACACGAAATTGTGCCGGAAATCCTGCGATGTCTTGCTGATGGACGGGAAGCCGGGACGTGAGCATGTCGAGACGCGGCTCGATGGGGATCGATTGGCGCTTCGCGATTCTGTTGCTTCTGATGGTCGCCATGCTCGTGCCCGTGATCAATCCCGTGGGGTTCTTTTTCCCGTATGTCGTTCCGAGAAACATTTTCTTCCGAGCGGTCGTCGAAGCCGGAATTCTCGTTGTTGCATGGGCACTTTGCTTCAGCGGCGATGAACTGGACCTTCGGTACGAGCCAATCTTCTGGGCAGTGGTTGTGTTTATTGCCGCCGCGCTCATATCCGCCTTTTTTTCGCCAGCCACTGATCACAGTCTGTTTGGCGATTTCGAGCGAATGGGTGGTGTGTGGTCGTGGGTGCACCTGGCCATCTTTTTTCTCCTTCTGCGCACTTTGCGTGACCGCGCCTGGATTTGGCTCCTCAACGTGGCGCTCCTTGTAAGCCTGTTCGTCAGCGCCGCCGCGATCGTCGAGCACTGGCAGTTCGCGGAGGCGGCTCGACTTTCGGGGAAGATGGTGGAGGCCAGCTCTTCCACCGTCGGCAACTCCGGCCTGCTGGCTGGGTATCTCCTCCTGGCGCTCGGCGTGAGCGCGTACCTTGCTTCGACGAACGTGCGGTTTCGGTTGCTCTACATTGCGGCTGGCGGCGTCAATCTGCTTGGGCTCATAAACGCCGAGAACAGAAGCAGCATCATCGGTCTCGTGCTGGGAGCGATCGTTGGATCGACAATCGTCGCCACGGTGCGCACAAGCTCGAAGCGACGGTGGCTCGCGCCGGCGGCCACGGTTTTCGTCCTGGCGATCCTTATCGCGATATCGGCAGGGATAAGAGCATTTCCCACCGGGCCCCTCGCGCGGAGGGCCCCGATGGTGTTGCAGCGTTTTGCGTCGACGAGCCTCGGCGGCCCGGACGAATCGAGATCCATGCAGTGGCGCGCCGCCATCGAGGGTTTCAAAGACCGTCCATTGATTGGATACGGCCTTGAGAACCACGATCTCGTCTGGTCGGCGCACTTCAATCCAGGCATCTATCGTCTCGAGACCGACGTATACGACAGGACCCACAATCAGTATCTCGAAGTGCTTGCTACGACTGGTTTGCTCGGGGCGCTTACGTTTCTCGGCATCTGGCTGGCGATCGCCGTGACGTTGGTGCGGGCGTACCGCGACGATCAGCTATCCGCAGCGTCTTTGGGAATTCTCGCCGGTCTTCAGGTTGCCTACGCGACGTACCTGTTCTTCTGGTTTGTGGACCTCAACTCGACGATGCTCTGGATCCTCTTTGCCGCACTGATCGCGTCGCGAGAAAATCCATACGGTGTCGTGCGGACGGCCACCGAGCGGCGTGGGATGCCAGTGCGTGCGGCGGCAGTGGCCGCGCTGGCGGCGACGGTGCTTTTCAGTGTCGTAATTTATCGGGAGGCATATGTGCCGCTACTCGTCGACCGCGCTCTGGCGAGGATCGATGATTCCCGGGGGTCGGTCCGGGAAACGCTGGATGAATTCAGCGTGCTGGCCACCGCGCCCGCCCACCAGAGTGCCCATACGCCGCTGGTCATGGGTGAGTATCTGGGGTCGCTGCAGCATCGGTTCGCCGACATGCGACGGAAGCCTGTCGAGCGTCGGATGCTCGAGACGGCCTTTGCAAGGGCGAGCGGAGTATTCCGCAGTGAGATTCACCGCGACACGCTGAACGACCGCCTCTACACCCATGAGGCAGCCTTGTTGGTCGACGAGGCGAGTTTCTACGCGTCACCGCTGTATATCGACAGAGCAATTGAGTTGTTGAAAAAGTCAATCGAGCTGAGTCCCCACCGGATCCAGCCGCGACTGCTGTTGGCCAGGGTGTATAGCGACGATCTCGATTACGGGCGGGCGCAGGGCGTACTGGAGGAGGCAGTGAAGGTGGACCCCGCACTCGGAGAGCCGCGCTACAGACTGGCGGAGCTGTACCTGAGAGCAGGGAAGGCCGATTCGGCGCTGGTGATGCTCAAGAGCACACTCAGACATGGTTACGTCGGAGCGCCCGAGATTTACCTGGCAATGGGCAAACGACTCGAGTTCTCGGGGCGCGCCTCTGACGCCGCCCAGTTGTACACCAGTTATTTGGAGGGCAAGTACAGCAAGTCTGTGTGGAACGGATCGGGTGCCATCGAGAGGGCGATTCCCTCAGCCGACATCGCGGTCGCCGCGCACTTACCGCTTCTCTACATGCGGTCGCGGGAGAGCGAGATGGCAATCAAGACGGCGGCGGCCCTGTCGGCTTTCGATTCGTCCCAAACCAGGCTCGTCGAAGGATTCGTCTCTGACGTGGGGTCGCGGCGGCGCTCGCGGTGGCTCGCGAGAAATTCGCTTCTTCAATGCACCGCCTTGGCTCACCCGCGTACGACCGATCCCGTGACACTGGATGCGTGCGGGATTTTCAGAAAAAAACTCTAGGCCGTTTGCGTCGCAACCGCGGGTTTCCTCGTGCCCGCGCGATGTATTCGAAGTGCCGCGATGCGGCGCCCATCCATTGCCACAACCTCCATCTCCCCGCCAGGAATCGGAATGCGGTCGCCCATCCGGGGCAACCGACCAAGCTTGGCGAACGCGTAGCCACCAAGCGTAGTCCAGTCTCCTTCCGGTATCTGCACGCGATAGTCCGACCGCACGTCAATCAGCGAAAGCGATCCCGCGAGTTCCAGTACTCCGTCCGTGGTGATGGATTCACGCGACGCGAAGTCATACTCGTCCGCGATCTCGCCAACGACTTCTTCGACGAGGTCCTCCATCGTCACGATGCCGGCCGTTCCGCCGTATTCGTCGAGAACAACCGTCATGTGCGCGCGCGTTTTACGAAGATCGTCGAGCACTTTCTCCGCGGGGCGACTGTCCGGCACGTACATGGGCTCGCGGACGAAATCGGCGAGATTGAAGGGAGCATCCCCCGAGTGCAGCCAGAGATCCTTGGCCAGAAAGACACCGATGACATCATCGAGTGAGTCGCGGTACACCGGATAGCGGGAATACCGCTCGCGCCTGAGAACTTCCCATACTTCCTGTTCGGTGGATTCGAGATCCAGAGCGACTACATCGGTGCGCGGTCGCATGACGTCTCTCGCCTTTTTCTCGTGAAAGTCGAGCACACCCGCGAGCATCGCGCGGTCCGATTCGTCGAGCGTCCCCCGCGCATGCGCCTGCATCACCATAAAGCGGATCTCTTCCGGGCTGTGGCCTTCCTCGTCGCTCGAGAGCTCGACGCCGAACAGACGGAGCAAGCCATTGGCAGCGCCGTTGAACACCCAGATAAAAGGCGACATGAATCGGGAGAACACCAGCAGTGGCCGGGTGACAGCCTTGGCGGTTTTCTCGGGACTTGCGAGCGCAAGGGACTTCGGCGCCAGCTCGCCAAGAACGATGTGAAGGAAGGTGAGCAGAAAGAACGCGACCGGGACAGCGGCAACATGACTCGCTGTGGCGGAAGGGTTGAGCCCCACGCCACGAAACAGGGAGTCGAATAGGTGCGCGAGCGCTGGCTCGCCGATCCAGCCCAGCGCGAGCGAGGAGATCGTGATGCCAAGCTGCGTCGACGCTATGTACCGGTCGAGATGCAACAGCGCGCTCTGGACCAGGCGAGCGCCCCGGTCCCCCTGGCCGACCATCTCGTCGACCTTGCTCCGGCGCGCAGCGACGAGCGAGAACTCGGCGGCGACGAAAAACGCGTTCAGTGCGACCAGTCCGAGCACGGCGATCATGCTGCTGGCGGCTGCGGTCAAGAACGGAAGATCCGGGGGGTCCGCAGCAAGAAGTCCAAGGACCATAGGCGTGTAATCTATATAGTAGTAGGGACTTAAGCGCCTGAATAAGCGTATAATTCACGACAGTGCCTCATTCACGCAATTTGGAGCCTCTCATCACGGCTGTGCCGAAGATCTCTGGCCCCTCGCGGCCGGCGCTCGCCGTTCCGCTTGCGGTCCCGCTCGCGTCCGGAGGCGGCAGGGAACGCGTTCTTCGCGTTCTCTACGTGGGCCGGCTTTCTCTGGCGACCGCCATCTTTGTCGCCGCCATCATCGTGTGGCGCGCAGCCGACACCACCGCGACACTGATAGCGACACTCGCGTTCGTTGCCGCGCTGCTATTCACTGGCGCTTCGATCTTTATCCGCGGGAGGAGACGCGCGGAGCTGGGCGACACTTTTTTTTACCTGCAGATGATGTTCGATCTGCTGCTGGTGACCACGGTCGTCCATCTGACCCAGTCAGGGACCCCCTCGCCGCTGGCCCCACTCTATATCCTCGTCATCGCGGTAAGCGCGCTTCTGCTGCCGCCCGCCGGCGTGCTTCTGATCGCACTGTTGGGCGATGTTCTCTACTTCGCCGTGTCCATCGTCGATCAGGCGTCCTCCTTCGATCTTCCGGTGCTGGTACAGTTGGGGATTTTCGGTGCGGTAGCGCTTGGCTGCGGCTACATTGGCGCCCGACTGCGCGAGGCGAACGCGGGACGCGAAGAGATGGCGGCCGAGCTGGCAGCATTCCGCCTGCGCGAGACGGACATCGAGCGGCTGCATACTCGCGCGGAGCGTCTCGAAGCCGTCGCTGAGATGAGCGCGTCGCTCGCGCACGAGATCAAGAATCCGCTCGCTTCCATAAGGAGTGCCGCGGAACTACTCGCGAAGGTCCCCGGTGCGGACGACGACACGCGAGTCCTCACAAAGCTCGTCCAACGGGAATCTGACCGCCTGTCGCGACTGTTGTCCGAGTTCCTCGATTTTGCCCGCACTGGAGTCACGAGTGTGCGCAAGCTGGATCTGATCGAGCTCGCGCGCCACGCCGCCGTTCTCGTCACCGCTCATTCGGACAAACCCGACGGAGTGACAATCACCGAGCTGTTTCCTTCGACACCGATGGTCGTCGTTGGCGATGATGATCTGCTCCATCGCGCGATCTTCAATCTCCTTCTCAACGCCGTCCAGGCGTCTCCGTCGGGGGGCGAGGTCCGAATCGAAGCTGCCGAGCTTGCACACCATCAGCTTCCGGCGCAGGCCGAGCATTTCGCGCGCGGAGCGATAATGCTTCGTGTGTCGGATCAGGGCCGGGGCATCCCCGAGTCAGTCAGAGATCGACTGTTCGAGCCTTTTGTGACAACCAAGAGCGGGGGGAGCGGCCTCGGTCTGTCCATCGTTCATCGCGCGGTTGAAGCGCATCACGGCTTCGTTCTGGTTGACAACGAAACCCAGAACGGCGGAACCCGCTTCACGATGATTCTCCCGAAGCTTGGAAGCGAGAGCGGCAAGCGCACGCCTAAGGCATCGACCAGATACGAGTCATGAGCGCGCCGGAAGGCACAACCATACTCATCATCGATGACGAGGTGGGCATCCTCGACACGATCCGCATCCTGCTCAAGAACGAGGGTTTCACACCTTATACTGCCCTTGGAGGCAAGAAGGGTCTGGAGCAGATCGCGGCGTTGAAGCCGCAGCTGATATTGACCGATGTCAGAATGCCGGATGTCACCGGTCTCGACATACTCGCGTCGGTTCGGGCCCACGACCCGGAAGCCGTAGTGATTCTCATGACTGCGCAGGCCAGTCTGCAATCAGCCATCGGCGCTGTGAACAACGGGGCGTTCTACTACATCCAGAAGCCCTTCAGGAACGAAGAGCTGGTGACGATCGTGCGGCGCGCGGCCGAGCACCGCGGCCTGCGCCGCGAGAACAAGTCGCTGAAAGCGGAAGTCAGGAAGAAGGACGGCTCGGTGGCGCCGATCGGCGCAAGCAAGGTCTGGCTCGACGCCCTGCACGTGGCCAAGTCGGTAGCGGTGACGGATTCCACGGTCTTGCTGCAGGGCGAGTCGGGAACGGGAAAGGAAGTGGTTGCGCGCTACATCCATGACCTCTCACCGCGCGCATCGAAGCCATTCCTTTCAATCAACTGTGGCGCCTTGCCCGAAAGCCTGCTCGAGAGCGAGCTGTTCGGCCACATCAAGGGATCCTTCACCGGCGCCACGCGTGACAAGGATGGCCTTTTCGTGGCGGCAGCGGATGGTACTTTTTTCCTCGACGAGATCGGCGAGACAACGCCCGCCACCCAGGTAAAGTTGCTGCGCGTACTCCAGCAGCGTGAGGTCATTCCGGTCGGAGCGACGGAGGCCAAGCCGGTACAGGCGCGCGTGCTCGCCGCTACCAACCGGAATCTCGAAGAAGAGATGAAGCGCGGAAACTTTCGCGGCGATCTCTACTATCGACTGAATGTCATCTCCATCGTGCTGCCGCCGCTGAGAGACCGTCCGGAGGACATCCAGATTCTCGCGGACGCATTTCTTCAGCGCGCTGCCGAGATTCGTGGCGAGGCCACGAGGACATTGGAGCCTGACACTCTCGACGCACTCCGCCGCTATTCGTGGCCCGGTAATGTCCGCGAGCTGGAGAACGCCCTCGAGCGGGCCGCGATTCTGGCGAAGGGCCAGAGCATCCCGATGTCGGCGCTGCCAGACAGAGTCACCGAAATAAGATCGGATCCACTCGTTAGCGACGTCACGCAAATAAACCCGACGCTCGATACCATCGAGCGCGCCTACATCCTCTGGGTGCTGGAGAACGAGGGCGGAAGCAAGCCACGCACCGCCGAAGTCCTCGGCATCGACGCTTCGACACTCTATCGAAAGCTTTCACGCTACGGCCTGGAGAAATAGCCAGAATTGTTTACCCCTGTCACGCCCCTGAAAATGGCGGAGATGCTCGTCTCCGTCCTCATGCCGGTATACAACGAAGCTGATACGATCGCGGAGATAGTCGAGCGGGTCCGCGCGGCTCCGTACCTCACGGAGATCATTTGCGTTGATGACTGCTCCACCGACGGCACCAAGGATATTCTGGCAGGCCTCCTCGCGAGTGGCAGGATCAGCCAGGCGATCTATCAACCGGAGAATCGCGGGAAAGGCGCCGCGGTACGCGCGGCCATCTCGGCGAGTCACGGCGATGTCGTCATAGTGCAGGACGCGGATCTGGAATACAATCCGACAGACTGGCCAGCTCTCTTCGAGCCGCTAATTCAGGGGCGCGCGGACGCCGTGTTCGGCTCGCGATTTCTGGGGGGCACTCATAGAGTGCTCTACTATTGGCACTCCGTCGGCAATGGATTCCTCACTATGCTGAGCAACATGTTCAGCAATCTCAACCTCACCGACATGGAGTGCTGCTACAAGGCCGTCCGCGGCGACCTGGCACGCTCGCTTCCACTGAAATCGGAGCGATTCGGCTTCGAGCCCGAGATCACTGCCCGCCTTGCCCACTCGAACGCCCGCATCTACGAAGTCCCCGTGAGCTACTCCGGTAGAACTTATCTGGAAGGAAAGAAAATTACGTGGAGAGATGGAGTCGCCGCGCTCATGCACATCATCAGATACAATGTGTTCCCATGAGGCCGTGATTACCCTCTCGGCCAGAGCGCATTCATTCCGACTGAGTAGGGCACCAGTCTAGGCGGGCCTTCTTTTTCGGACCTGTAAAATACCACCGGTACTCGCCCCGGATACCTGGCGATGATTTGCGCGTTGGCCGCAGGTCCCATGTCCCGGACAACCATTGCCCCGGGACCGTTCGAACCGGGCAAATCGGTTTGCCACAGGAGCGGCCCCATTTCCACTATCCCGATCGTGTCAGAGGCAGCCTCCAACAGGCAATTGTACGGCATGCGCACGCCAGGCTGTGTGCGGATGTCATCCCCATCAGCAATTCGCAGTTTCGGCGGCTCGGCATGTTTGCGGAAATCGAAGTCGATTGGCGGCGACTTTGAAACACGTCTCGCTGAATCCGACCCATACCACAAGGAATAGTTGTGAACGTCGCAGGTGGTATTGGAACGCATGGCGACTTCGAGGGAATCAAGGCGCAGTCCGTGGGCGACGAGTCGCATGGCGACCCTCCCGGACCAGGCGCCGTGAACAAACACGAGGGAGGGTGCACTCGTCGCTGAAGACGGAAGCTTTACGCGACTGCTCGCCTGCCACGGCCCACCATAACTCGCCAGACGCTGCGGTCCCAAAAAGAAAATTCCGCTGAGCCAACCCACCAGTAGCGTGAGCACCAGCGCGCTTCGGGGCGGATAATTGCCGAACATCTTGTCCCTCGGAATCAGCCGAACCAGTCCCACAGCAGCAACCGCGGTCAAAACGACCCACGGGGGCGTTGCTTCATTCAACATGCGCGGCCCCATGAAGCTTCCATGGTGCCAATAGAAAAAGTTGCCGAGCACCGGCAACAACGCCCACAGTGCGATGATCCTCTCCCCCCAGGAGAGGCGTCGCGCAAAGGTCAGGAACAGACCAACCAGCAGTACCGCTGGAATTGCCGTCTCGAGCAGATAGAGGCTGAGCGTGACGAGATCTGCGGATGTGTAGCCCAGCGCCTGGATTGGACCGTACATCTGACCGGTTGGATCCGGGTGAAACCCGAGTCCCGTCAAAGGACCCTGCGCCGCAACGTATCCAAATCGAAATGCGCTGCCGAAGAAATGGCGATTGTACCAGGCCAGCCCCGCGAAAATGGGCGCAATCCCGATCACAGCTCCTGCTGAGCGAAGCAGGAACGGCGCGATCGTTTCGCGCCCCATGCGCCCGCCCTGACCAAGCCAGACACAGGCTACGACGAGAGATGCCACGACCGCCGTGAGTGGACGTATGGAGAAAACGAGTCCAACGGCGAATCCCGTCAGGACCGGCCACACGAAATTCTCCTCGTCGAGGGCGCGGATCGCGAAATACATTGCGACGGATATGAATGCCGCCCCGCCGATGTGGTTCATGTAGGCGCCGGCGAGTCCAACCAGAAAAGGGCTCAGCGCCAGCATGACGATGCCCAGCCTGGCTGTGGCGATGTCGTCGCGCAGCAGGCGCTCGACCGTCAGCGCGGTGAAAAAAACGGTGACGCCAACGAAGAACGGCCCTACGACTTGCGGAATGCCAAGGCGCAGGCCGAGGGCGAGAAAAATGATGTACCCGGGCGGGTACTGCGACACCCACCCTTTGCTCGTAATCAGCGAGTTCTGAAGCTGCCAGAATTCGGAGAACCTGTCCGCAGGTCCGGATAGATGGCCCGCGGCAAAGAATCTCGCATGAAGGAGCTGTACCATCGCGTCAATGAGGTTGGGCTTGCCCTGCAGCACGAAAACGGAAAACGCGAGTGCAATCGAGGCAGACAGAAGCGCGGCGCCAAACGCGAAGCCCGTACGCGGAAGAGTGGCCAGCCGCGCGCCGAGACGGATCACCAGATTTTCGGCTGACGAGCGGCCGAGTACTCTACTCCCGAGGACGCCAATCGCGACTATTATGAGCGCGCCCGTCATTAGCAAGGTCCGCGACAGCTCCGCCGCGTCGATCGCGCCGAGTATAAAAGGCCCAGCGTCGGGAGATGCCAGGAGCCGGTAAGCCGGAATGACCACGAGCAGGACGAGGACAGCGCCGACAACACGCCGGGCGTAGGTGCTCAACGTGTCTCGGATACGGTGACCTCCCGCGCTCTGAATTGCGCTAAATCGTGCACGACGCTCTTAACGGGGTGCAAGCTGGCCGCGATACCAGATGGTCTCCAACTGATCGAGTTGATTGCAAAGCGCAAAAAGTTTGCGGATTGCAACGGGATTCGAGCCTACCATGGGCCACGCACGCTGAGCGAAGTCTCGAAACGACAATAAGTTAATGCGTTTTAGCTCTTCCGGCGCAACCGTTGCCACAAGCACGGTTACTTGAGAGTCGGTCCCTTTGTCTCAAGGGTAACTGCTGGTACAGCAGCGACGCTCAAACAAACCGGATTAGGAGACAATAATGTCGAACAAAAAGGGTTTTACGCTGATCGAGCTTTTGATCGTCGTCGTGATCATCGGTATTCTTGCCGCGATTGCGATCCCGAAGTTTGCGAACACGAAGGACAAGGCCTATGTGGCCGCGATGAAGTCTGACCTTCGTAACCTCGCGACGTATGAAGAGCAGTATGCAGCCGACCAGAATGGCGCGTACTTCTCAGGCACCGCGACCAACGCCGCGGCGCTGAATGGTTTCACGCCTTCGAAGGACGTGACCATCACCGCGACTGCAGTGACCGGCCCGCCGCCCGCATGGACCGCGACGAGCTCGCATGCGCTTTCGGCGAAGACGTGTGACTCGGGTGTCACCACCGCTGGCGTCATCAGCTGCACCTAACTTTGGCTGATTCAGCCAAGAAAGAGACGGAGCGTCGAAAGGCGCTCCGTCTTTTTTGTTGCAATACGCACGAAACAGGCAAAACGCGCCGATTTCGGCACTCCCGCCCGAGGCCACCTTGCTGGTAAGCGCCTCCCGCCAAACGAGTTAGCTGTCAGGCCTAACTCATGGGTACCTTTGTCTATTTCGGGTTGCACTATCTGATCAAGGGGCGTCTTTGTTGTAGAGCGCGGAACATGGCGCTGTTCCCCCCTGTTCAGGAGATTAAAAGATGTCAAGCAACAAAAAGGGTTTTACGCTGATCGAGCTTTTGATCGTGGTCGTCATCATTGGTATTCTTGCCGCGATTGCGATTCCGAAGTTTGCGAACACGAAGGATAAGGCCTATGTCGCAGCGATGAAGTCCGACCTTCGTAACCTTGCGACGTATGAAGAGCAGTATGCAGCCGACCAGAATGGCGCGTACTTCTCAGGCACGGCGACCAACGCCGCGGCGCTGAATGGTTTCACGCCTTCGAAGGACGTGACCATCACCGCGACTGCATTGACCGGCCCGCCGCCTTCGTGGACCGCGACGGCTTCGCATGCGCTTTCGGCGAAGACGTGTGACTCGGGTGTCACCACCGCTGGCGTCATCAGCTGCACCTAACTTTGGCAGATTCAGCCAAGAAAGAAACGGAGCGTCGAAAGGCGCTCCGTTTTTTTTGTCCTGGATCTGGGAAATTCGTTCCGATGATACCTTAGGTAGGGCTAGCCTGGACACACGCCTCGATTGGGATATGGCGCAGCAACCCGGCGAGCGCGCATACTTGAGACAACTTTCGATCGCGCGAACGCGATAAAATCAAAGCCTTACCGGGACGGGGAATGCGAAGAGTGAACTTGCCACGCCAACGTATGTTCAGTCATGTCGCAGCCACTGCCCTTGCGCTGCTCATTCAGGTCGGCTGCGTGACGACGCCGATCCAGCCGAGCGGAATTTCGTCCGTCACGCGTGCGCCGTTCGGCAGTCTCGCCGATGGACGGGCGGCTGAGCTCTTCACGCTCAGGAACGCGCATGGGATCGAGGTCCGCCTGACTAACTACGGCGGAATCATTACCGCGCTTAGAACGCCGGATCGCTCGGGCCGGTTCGACGACATCGTCCTCGGGTACGACAGTCTCGCGGGGTACCTTAGAGATACGCCCTACTTCGGGGCAATCGTCGGCAGATACGGGAATCGCATCGCACGCGGACTCTTTACCCTCGACGGAACTACCTATCATCTGGCCGTGAACAATGGGCCGAACAGTCTTCACGGCGGCCTTCGAGGATTCGACAAAGTCATCTGGAACGCCGCGCCATTCAAAAACCATCAAGGCACGGGGGTGGTGCTCGAATACACGAGCGTGGATATGGAAGAGGGTTTTCCGGGCGCGCTTCGCGCCCAAGTCACGTATACGCTCACCGAAGACGACCGGCTGATCGTTGACTACCAGGCAACGACTGACAAGGCGACGCCCGTCAATCTCACTCAGCACACCTACTGGAACCTCGCGGGTAGCGCCAGGCGGGACATCCTCGGGCATGAGCTCACGATCAACGCCGACTCGATCACGCCCGTGGATACGACGCTGATCACTACGGGAGAGATTTCCCCGGTCGCGGGAACGCCCTTCGACTTTCGAGCCCCGGTGGCGATCGGCGCGCGCGTAGACCAGCGCCAGAACGCCCAGATTCGCTACGGCAATGGCTATGACCACAACTTTGTGCTCAATCGCTCAGGCGCTGCGCCTGGCGCGCTGGTTCAGGCGGCGCACCTGGTGGAACCATCGAGCGGGCGCACGCTGACCATCGCGACGACCGAGCCCGGTTTGCAATTCTACTCCGGCAATTTTCTCGATGGCAGCATCACCGGCAAATCGGGGCAGGTTTATCATTTCCGGTACGGAACGGCGCTCGAGACACAGCATTTTCCGGATTCCCCAAATCATCCGAACTTTCCGTCGACCATTTTGCGGCCCGGCGGGCAATACAACACGCGGACCGTGTTCCAGTTCGGGGTGGCGCCATGAAGGACGCGCGTGTGAAGTGGGCCATCGCTGCCCTGTTCCTGCTTCCATGTGTAATTGGGTGCGCGGCGTCGGTGGCCGCTCAACGTTCCGACGCCGTGACACCATCAGTCGAGTGGCGTCAGGGTGCGCGGCCAGTCTGGACAAAGGAACGCGCTCGCGCGTGGTCGGATTCCACCGGCTGGCTGGTCGGCAGCAACTTCGCGCCGAGCACCGCGATCAATCAACTGGAGATGTGGCAGGAGGCCACATTCGATCCGCGCACGATCGACCGCGAGCTGGGATGGGCGGAGTCGCTCGGCTTCAACTCGATGCGAGTGTTTCTGCACGACCAATTGTGGAAGCAGGACTCGGTTGGATTCCTGAACCGCATGGATCAGTTCCTCACGATCGCAAATCGGCATCACATTCGGCCGATGTTCGTACTGTTCGATGCGGTATGGGATCCCATGCCGCACCTCGGCGCGCAGCGCGCACCGATTCCGCACGTTCACAACTCGGGGTGGGTGCAGAGCCCGGGCGCGGCAGTTCTGGCTGACACTGCCCGCTACGAAGAGCTGCGCGGATACGTGCAGGGAGTCGTCGGCCGTTTTCGCGCGGACCCGCGCGTCGTTGCCTGGGACGTCTTCAACGAGCCGGACAATACGAACCGTCCGGCGTATGTCGCGTACGAGCCACAGGACAAGGCAGCACGCTCGTTGATCCTTCTTCGTAAGGCATTCGTCTGGGCGCGTCAGATGAACCCATCCCAGCCACTCACTGCCGCGCCATGGATGGGCGACTGGATGGATCCTTCAAGACTGTCGCCGCTGACCGCGTACATGCTGGACAGCTCCGATGTAATAACCTTTCACAGCTACGACGACAGCGCGACCGTGGAGCGACTCGTTACCGCGTTGGAGCGTTACGGGAGGCCGATCATCTGCTCGGAGTACATGGCGCGCCCGCGCGGCAGCACGTTTCGCAACATTATGCCGCTGCTGGCTCGTCGTCATGTCGGCGCATACAACTGGGGGTTTGTCGCGGGTAAGACACAGACTATTTATCCGTGGGACTCATGGTACCACGAATACACCGCAGACCCGGACGTGTGGTTCCACGACATCTTCAGGCCGGACGGGAAGGCCTACGATGCGAGCGAAGTGTCATTCATACGCGAGATCACAGCAGCGAACGCGAGGCGGTGAATTTTCTCAAACGTCGCATTTGAGAACATCCAGCGCGCTTCCGCGAACATTCTGCGCGTTCGAATGCACACCACAGCGGCACGATCGCGATCCAACAAGCGCGATGAGAGCACCGTATAAGTCGACATAGTCGCGGGGCGCGAACGATTCTGCCCCAAGAGTCGCAACCAAGAAAAAAATGAATGCATCGATGAGAAGACTCAGAATCAGCAGCGCACTAGCCTTGATCTGCTTCCCTGTACTGGGCGCGTTTGCACAGATGAAAATCCCGGGGCAGCAAAAGGGCGTCATGCTGTTGAACCGCATTGGACCTTCAGCCTCAACGCTCTACATCGCCAATGCCGACGGCTCCGAGGAGCATCCGCTACTGGCGACTCCCGGGTTCGACTACCATGCGTCGTATTCTGCCGACGGTCGGTGGATCGTGTTTACGTCGGAGCGCAACGGTCTCGGCCAGGCGGACATCTATCGCGTTCGTGCAAACGGTACAGGGCTGGAACGCCTCACCGACAATCCCGCCCTCGATGATCAGGCGGCGTTGTCGCCTAATGGAAGCAAGCTCGCATTCATCCCCACGCGCGACACACACAAGGCGAACGTGTGGATTCTCGACCTGAAGACCCGCAGGCTGACCAGCCTGACGCTGAAGCGCCGAATTCAGGGCGACTCCACCAAGCTCGATGGCTTTTTTCACCCCGCATGGTCGCCCGATGGAAAATGGATCGCATTCTCCTCGGATCGGAAAACCGAGTGGCTCGGACACGGTCACGGTACCGGATGGGAGCACGTGCAGGAGCTCGCCATTTACATCGTCCGGCCGGACGGCACCGGACTCCAGCGTCTGACGCGGGTGGGCATCAGCTCGGGATCTCCGAAATGGTCCGCCGACGGAAAGCGCATCGTGTTCTACGAAATCCCGGTCGAGGAGCCGTGGGATGCCCGCCTTCGGGCCGACATCCCCGGCTCGGCAACGTCCCAGATCGTCTCCGTCGATCTCGCGACGGGTCGGAGAACAGTTCACACCGAGGGGCCGGGGCTGAAAGTGGAACCCCAGTTCGTCGGTCCTTCGAATATCGGATATGTCCTCAAGCGCGGACCGAGGACGGCGCCGGATTCACGCATCGTATACACCGCGGGAAACGCGTCATTCACGCGCGCAATCCGGTCTCCCTCGTGGACGCCGGATGGGCGCATGGTCGTCTACGAGAAAGTCGACTTCAAGCCGCTTCCCCAGAACCAACCGCTCTATAGCTGGCACCCTGACTACGAATATCGGTATACGGACGTCTTCCCGACCGTCGCCAGCGACGGAAAGCTGGTGTTAACGGAAAAGGCGGTGTCCGATGGGATGATCTCGGTCATGGATCCGGATGGCTCGAACAAACAGCGGATTTTTACCGCCGAGAATGCAGCTGCGTTTGCGCCGAGCTGGTCACCGGATGGGCAGTGGATCGCATTCGGATTGGGTGGCTATCTGCAGGCACGCCGATTCAAGCCGGCGAAGCTGATGATCATTCGGCGTGATGGCACCGGAGTGAGAGAGCTCACCGGGGATACGATCAACGCCGGGTTTCCGAGCTTTTCTCCGGACGGAAAGCGACTCGTCTATCGCGTGTGGGGAGGGAAGAACTGGGGTCTGCGCATCCTGAATCTCGACGATCAGTCGGTGAACGTGCTCACCACGGAATACGACAATCTTCCGTTCTGGTCCCCGGACGGTTCCCTCATTGCGTTCACGCGCAAGCACGAGGCGAACAACTTCGACATCTACACGATCCGGCCTGACGGCTCCGACCTGCGCCAGCTCACGACGACGCCGGCCAACGATGCGCACGCAGTCTGGACCGCTGACAGCAAGTATCTGATGTGGAATAGCGGGATGTATGGATTCAAGGACGAGGCGGCACTCTACGACAACACGTTTCAGCCCTATGGGGGCATCTTCATCATGAAGGCCGACGGCACCGACAAGCTTCAATTGACGGACAGCCCATGGGAGGACGGAATGCCTCGCTTCGTTTCGAAGTCGAAGTGAAACGTCGATAACGGACTCGGGGTTATTGCTGAAATTCCTACTAGCCGCGTTGACGAACATCCTGCTCAGTATGTCGCGCATTTGAGAACCCGTTGCACACTTCCGCGACCGTTTTGCGCATCCAAATGGACACCACAACGAACACCACCCACAATGGATGGAGAACTAGGCCCTTCAAAACCATACGTAGCGTTGCATCCTGGCGTTGGAGCTAATACACAACCTCGCGACACGGGGATGAACGCTGGTAGGAACCCCGTGTCTCGCGAGCAGCTCCGGTTCTGCTCTTTTGGGCAGGTCACAGCTGCTGCAGGTAACCAACCTAATCGTTTTGTCGCGTGGCGACGTAGCCGTGAAAAGCATTGCTGCCGGGTAATTTGAACTTTCCCACGATGTC
>JBBQFZ010000045.1:0-19511 GCA_038322455.1 Gemmatimonadales bacterium
GCAACTCCACCATCCGTCTCAACACTTCGGCTACCGTCTGGGGCGTCAGGCCGGCAGCGGACCCGCTATTCGGCTCTGTCGCGGAATCCTTCGGCCACGCCGTGATCGGAGTCGTCCTAACCGGGATGGGTCGTGACGGCGCGGAGGGTCTGCGACGGGTTCGCGCCGCGGGCGGAACGGCGATCGTGCAGGATCAGGAGAGCTCCATCGTCTATGGAATGCCGCAGGCAGCGCTGGAGCTGGCGGGCGCGGACCGAATCGTGAGCGTACACGATCTGGCGCGAGTAATCAGAAATATTTGTCGCTCCCTACGTCGAGGCATTGGCGGATGAAGGCGTCCCGGATATCCTACGCTGTTGATTGCTCACAATCCAAACGGTTCAGAGAAAGATGAACGAAGGCGGAATTGGTCATGCGTAGAATGCTGGTCACCGGAGCAGCCGGATTCATCGGCAGCAACTTCGTGCATTTCTGGGCGGAGAATCACGCGGCGGACACGATCGTCGGCCTGGACGCCCTCACGTACGCGGGCAATCTGGCGAGCCTGGAGTCTCTCACCGGCAACGAGAAGTTCACCTTCGTGAAGGGTGACATTCGCGATGGCGACGCCGTGCGCGCGGTTCTCAAGAGCGAAGGAGTCGACACGATCGTCCACTTCGCCGCCGAGACCCACGTCGATCGGTCGATTCGCGGGCCCGATCCGTTCATCGATACAAACGTGCTCGGGACCCACGAGCTGTTGAAGGCTGCGCGCGATGTCTGGTCTGAAGACTGGTCCGGAGGAGCGCGTCGCTTCCACCACATCTCGACGGACGAGGTGTATGGGTCGCTGAGCCCCACCGCCGCCCCTTTCACGGAAGACAACTCCTACGCGCCCAATTCGCCGTACGCCGCGAGCAAGGCGGCGTCGGACCATCTCGTCCGCGCATATCATCACACCTACGGCGTGCCCGTAACGACCACGAACTGCTCCAACAACTACGGACCGTATCACTTTCCCGAGAAGCTCATTCCACTCACGATCGTGAACGCGCTGGACGGAAAGCAGCTGCCGGTTTACGGCGACGGGCTTCAAATTCGCGACTGGCTTTACGTGAGAGATCACTGCCGAGGCATCGAGCGGGTTCTCGAGAAGGGACGCCTTGGAGAGACCTACAACCTCGGCGGAGATTCCGAGCGCAAGAACATTGACGTCGTAAAAGGGATCTGTGCGCACGTCAACAAGCTCTTCGCGGACGATGAGAAGCTGCGTGAGCGGTTTCCAAAATGTCCTGCGGCGACTGGCGGCGACACGGCGGAGCTGATCTCGTTCGTAAAGGATCGTCCCGGGCACGACCGGAGGTACGCGATCGACGCAATGAAGGCTACGCTGGAGACGGGATATGGTCCCACGCAATCGTTTGAGGCCGGATTGCTCAAGACCGTGAAATGGTACCTCGCCAACGAGCCATGGTGGCGCGCGGTCATGGACGGGAGCTACCGCGACTGGGTCGAGATGCACTATTCGGGGAGTAAGAAAGCGAAATCCTGACCGATAGCGCACCTTTAGGTATGCGATTTGGGTTGACACGCATTTCCTCGCGCCCTACACTACCTCGCCTATGGCCAAAATCGATCTTGCCGCCGGCCCACGGGCTAGCCGCGACACAAGGGGCCGGCGCTCCTGGCTCTATTGGACAATTGCCGCGATTGTCCTTCTGCTGGGCTTCGCCGATCTTGCACGTGGGGGCGAAACACTAGCTCCGATCCTGCTGGTAATCGGCTACTGCGTGCTGGTACCCCTGGCCATACTGCGGTGACTCAAGCGGGCTCGGTTTCTGCACCGGGCGAGTAGCTCAGTTGGTTAGAGCGCCTGCCTTACACGCAGGATGTCGGGGGTTCGAGTCCCTCCTCGCCCACTTAATGCTTCTTGGACCCACAGATTGGGAATTGGTGTAAGAATGTTTACCGTCTTGGAGGTTATACCATTGAAGGCACGTCTAAGTCATGCAGGGCTCGGTCTGGCGCTCGTAGCGCTGCTTACCGCCATTGGTTCGCCAGCGGCGGCCCAGTCGAAGTCGGGCGAGCGGGTCATGATCCCAACCTTGCAGAGCGCCGAAAAGGATCTGGGCGGCCAGGCTGCGGAAGCCATACGCAATCAGCTGTCAAAGCAGACCAACGTCCGGGACCTGGTGGTCGTCCCGAAGGCGGATATCGTCAACAGTTTGACGTCCTCAGGCTACAGTGCGACCGAAGCACTCGCCCCTGGTGATGCCAAGGCGCTCGCCACGCTCGTGCGCGCTCCGCAGTATCTGGATGGCGTCGTCTCGAAAACACCGACCGGCTTCAAGATTGATTCGAGGCTGGTGATCTCGCGCGACATGAATCGTGGCCAGGTGCTCCCGAGTGCCCAGGGCGCCAAGCTGGATGATGCGGCCAGCCAGGTCGCAAAGTCGATCAAGGACGCTCGCCGTCAGCTTGCCGGGGAGGAGACCTGTCACAATGCGGTCGCACAAGGCAAGTATCAGGAGGGTGTGGCGGCGGCGCGCTCGGCCATGGCCGGCTACCCGAACGCCAATATCGCCGGGGCGTGTCTCGTTGACGCCTACGCCGGTCTCAAGATGGACGACTCGGTCGTCGCGATCGCCGAGCGGATCCGCGCGAGCGATCCGCGGAACACCGTCGCGCTGAGGAGGCTCGCGGAATCGTACCAGACCAGAAAAGATACAGTGAACGAGCTCAAGGTTCTGGGAGCCCTCGCCGCCGCGGACCCGACGAACATCAAGATGGTCCAGGATGTTGTGGCATCGTTCGGCCAGATGGGACATGCCGCGGATGCAGTTCCGCTCGTGCGCGATCTCGTCCAGAACAATCCCGGAGACCCCGAGCTGTTGAAGCTTGCCTATATCGTGTATCTGAACGCCAAGGACTTCCCCGGCGCGGTCAACGCGGGCACCGAATTGATACGCGTGGACACTGCCGCCGCGACTGCCGATTTCTACGCCCGACTTGCCGGCGCGTACTCGGCCATGGGGCAGAAGCAGAAAGCGGCTGAGACTGCTGCGCGCGGTTTCGCGAAGTTCCCAGGCGATCCGAACCTCCAGCTATTCAACGCCCAGGCCCTGTACCAGGCCGGCCAGCTGCCAATGGCTCTCGACGCGGCCAAGAAAGCTGTGGCGGCAAATCCCAAGAACGCGCCGGGCTACTTCCTGCTGGCGACTGTTCAGGACTCGTTGAACTCGTACGACGACCTCTACAGCACCCTTCAGACGGCGAAGAATAACGGCGTCGAAGGCAGTACTCTGGCCCAGCTCGCGCTCAAACAGGGAAGCGATGCCTACAAGGCCGGTCAGGCGTCGAAGGACCGCGCGGACTTCCAGAGGGCTATCAAGTTCCTTCAGCTTTCCGATCAGCTCCAGACCTCCCCGGATGCCAAGTTCCTGCTCGGCGCCAGCGCCTTCTCCCTGGGGCAGAGCGCGACGATCGATGCAAACGACAAGAAGAGCTGCGACTTGGCTCGCACCGCGCGTGAAGCATTCAATCTTGCCTCGATAAACCTGCCCGCTGGCGGACAGAAGTATCCGACAGAGGCGGCCCAGCTCATGACGGCGATTCCGCAATTCACGCCCGCCGTCGACAATGAGGTGAAGCGCTTCTGTAAATGACCGATGCACCGGCGGGCCGGTGGGATAGCTCCTACCACGTGCCGGTCCTTGTCGATGAGGTGAGCGCGCTGTTCGCCGGCGCGAGCGATGTATTGGATTGTACGCTAGGCGGAGGGGGGCACAGCGAGGCCCTCCTCGCCGCAGGGTCTTCGGTCGTGGCACTCGACCGCGACGGGTCGGCGATAGATGAAGCGCGAAAGCGGCTGGCGACCTACGAGACGTCCGGCCGCTTTCTCGCTACTCGGGGCAATTTTGCCGAGCTTGACCGAATTCCCGAGCTGGCCGGGCGCACCTTTGCCGGCATTCTCGCCGATCTAGGCGTGTCGTCGCACCAGATCGACGCCGATGAGCGGGGTTTCTCTTTTCGCCCTGGCGCGTTACTCGACATGAGGATGGACCGTCGCTCTACTACGACCGCCGCCGAATTGTTGAACACGCTGGATGAGACCCAACTATCCCACATTTTTCGCGACTACGGAGACGAGCCCAAGGCCAACCGCCTCGCTCGGGAAATCACGCGTCGCCGCGAGCGTAGGCCCATGCACATAAGCGACGATCTCGTCGATGCGATTCGCGGCGCGTTTGGGGCGCGCATGGGTCCCGGAGACTTTGCGCGTCTGTTCCAGGCAGTTCGTATCGGTGTGAACGACGAGCTGGGCGCGCTGGAAAATGCTCTGCCGTTGCTGCGCGACAGGCTCAGGCAGGGCGGAGTCCTCGCCGTGATCGCCTACCATTCCGGTGAGGACCGCCTCGCGAAGCACACGATGCGCGAATGGAGCCGGTCGTGCATCTGTCCACCGAGGCAGCCGCGGTGCGCCTGTCGAGGACACGCGCTCGGCGAGGTCCTTACCAAGCGCGCTGTCATCGCGAGCGATGCGGAAAGAAACTCCAACCCGCGCTCTCGCAGCGCCAGACTACGCGCGTGGCGAAGCGCGGCGTAGCGCTTCGGGGTCGAACCCGGATCGCCCTCGTGCTCGCCGCTTTTGTTCTCGTCGCGCTGGCGATCGTGTGGCGGAGAACGATCGGCATTGGACAATCCGAGACTCTCGCGAGGCTCGACGTGAAGCGAACGGAGCTCGAAGGCGAGCGCGCCCGGCTCGAGGGGGAGATTCGCGACGCGTCGTCGCGGCAGAGCCTTGGTGTCGTGGCTGAGAGTCGGCTCGGGATGCACATCCCCTCCGACCAACAGGTCGTGATCCTTCCACGAGCGGGGAAGCGTGAAAGCCCCTAATCGATTCGCCGTCCTGCATGGATTTTTCGTTCTGTTCGCGGTGGCGCTGGTCGCGCGCGCGGCGGAGGTGCAGATAGTCCAAGGAAAGCAGTGGGCAGCTCGCGGAAAGCGTCAGCACTTCTTCGCGGGGGCTGCGGCCGCGCCGCGCGGCGAGATTCTCGATGCAAGCGGCAACACCCTGGTCGCAAGCCGCGAGCTCACCCGCGTAGCTGTCGCGCTTCCCGAGGTGCGGGATACGGGCGTCGTATTCAGGGCGCTTCGGCGCGCGCGACTCGACGTGGGTCTCGTGCGATCCGCAATCGACCGCAGACGGAGATGGATCGATCTGCCGGGACTTTACACGCAGGCCGATCTCGCCTCGGTCTCGCAACTGAATGGAATACACCTTACGCCCGTGCTTCAGCGCGTTTACTCGCAGTCGAGTGGGATCAAGCGCATCGTCGGAAGCCTTGACGGACGAGGGAATCCTATGGACGGCCTCGAGCTGGAGCTCGACACGATCCTTCGCGGAGATTCCGGACGAGTGAGGTTGGCACGGGACAAGGACGGCCGGCCGCTCGACAGTCCCGATGGCTGGACCGACCAGCCCCGGGCGGGATCGACGGTAGTCCTCACGATCAACAACGCGCTGCAGGAAATCTGCGAGCGAGAGCTCGGCGTCGCAGTCGATAGCCTTCATGCGAGCGGCGGCGACATCGTAGTCATGAATCCGCACACGGGCGAGATACTGGCGCTCGCGAGCAACCGTGTGGGCCACACATCGTTCTCGAACACCGCGGTCACGGAGCCATTCGAGCCGGGCTCGACGCTCAAGCCATTCGTTGCGGCGTCTCTCCTGGAGAGAGGTCGCGCGAAGCCGGGTGACATCGTCGACACCCACAACGGCACACTCGACATCGATGGGCGGACGATCATCGACATGCACAAGGCGCCGCAGCTTTCGCTGGCGGACGTCATCCGGTTCTCGAGCAACATCGGGATCGTGGAATTTGGACTGAGGCTCACGCCGCGGCAGAAGTACGAGACCTTCCGGGATCTGGGATTCGGGATACCGTCGGGTGTTCCGCTGCCGGCGGAATCTCCGGGAACTCTGCGTGAGCCAAAGGGATGGTCGAGGCAAACGAGCGCGTCGATTCTCATGGGCTATGAGATAGCCGTGACGCCGCTCCAGCTCGTGACCGCCTATTCTGCGATCGCCAATGGTGGCGAGCTGCTCGAGCCGCACCTGGTGAAGGAGGTACGCTCACTCGACGGAAAGGTTCTCTATCGCGCGGAGCCGAAACCGGTGCGCAGAGTGATGTCCGGAGAGGTAGCGAGGACCGTTCAGCAGATGCTTCTGGCGGTTGTGCAGGAAGGAACGGCGACGAAGGCGGATCTTCAGACGTTCGATGTCGCCGGCAAGAGCGGCACGGCTCGGCGGACCTCCCAGAATGCAGGATACACGAGCGGCAACTACACCGCCTCCTTCGTCGGGATCTTCCCGGGGAATGATCCTCAGTTCGTTGTACTGGTGAAGCTCGACAGTCCTACGGGGAGTCACTACGCGGGCGGAGACATCGCCGCGCCCGTGACACGAATCGTGCTGAGGGCGGCGCTGGCGGCCCGCGATGCTGCACTCAATCGAGAGGACCTTGCCGCTTCCGAAAAAAGCGCGGTCGTCAAGGCTACTGGGCCGACCGGAACAGCAACGGCATCCTCAGGAAGGCTCACGCGCGCGAGCCGACCCGATCCCGTCGAAAACGTCGACCCCGCCCAATTCGACCCGAGTGGCAACCTGTCACCGCGCTCATCGGCGATGCCGGGAGAAGGAACGACGTCATATTTCGTCGCGCTTTCCAACGCGCCGAAACCATCGCCCGTCGTGGTCGCCCCTCGCGCGGTGCCCGACGTCAAGGGCCTATCCCTGAGGGAAGCCGTTCGCGCGCTGCACGCCGCGGGTTTCAGGGTGCGCATCGCCAACGGGACCGCTTCCGGAACGCTCCCAGTGGCAGGCACCGTTGCAACGCCGGGAATAATTGTTCAGCTGATTCGCGCGGACTAATGACCGTCGCACTTTCGGATATCGCAGCCGCGCTCGCCGAGCGTGGATTGCTCGTACGTGCCGACGGCGAGCTGCCTGCCGCGGCGACCGGCATTGCCGACGACAGCCGGCGGGTGCAGCCCGGCAATCTCTTTGTAGCCGTGCGTGGGTGGGACAGCGACGGTCACGATTTTCTCGACGCCGCGCGCGATTGCGGGGCCATCGCCGCAATCGTCGAAGACTCGACGCGTACGACGCTTCCTACGCTGCTCGTCCGCGAGGGGCGCCGCGCCGCCGCTCTCGCGGCAGGAGCGTATTACGGAAATCCGGCCCGCAACTTGACGATGCTCGGCGTTACAGGAACGAACGGGAAGACTACCAGCACTTCGATCATGCGCCATCTGTTCGACGATGGCACGGGCTCCAGCGCTTCCATTGGAACCCTTGGTGTGTTGATTGGAAGCGCGGGAATCGTACTCCCTGGAGGGAGCGGCCTTACCACGCCGGGACCTGTTGAGCTGCAAAGGATTCTACGCGCACTGGTTGATCGTGGCGTTCGCACCGTGGCAATGGAGGTCTCGTCACATAGTCTCGAGCAGAGACGCGTGGACGGACTCGAGTTCGACGTTGCGGTGTTCACAAATCTCACCAGGGATCATCTGGATTATCACGGAACGATGGAGGCTTACCTGCAGGCAAAGGCGCGTTTGCTGGAATACCTGAAGGAAGACGGGACCGCGGTTACCAACGCCGATGCCCCTGAATGGGATGCACTCCGACCAGCGCCGAATGCGCTGACGTTCGCGGCGCGCACGCCTGCCGACATCCGCGCGCAGGACATCCGCAACACGCCAGGTGGCAGCGAATGGACGCTGGCCACGGCGCGGGGATCCGCGACGGTCCAACTTCCGCTCATTGGGGATGTGAACGTCGAAAATGGTCTTGCCGCCGCGGCCGCCGCGTACGCGCGTGGCCAGTCGCCCGAGGCGATTGCTGCGCGACTGAGCTCTGTGCCGCAGGTGGCCGGCAGGCTCGAGATCATCTCGACGCAGCCGACGGTGCTCCGCGACTACGCGCACACGCCTGACGCTCTCGAGCGAACGCTGCGCACTGCGCGCGCGTTCACTCAGGGCAAGGTGATCGTCGTGTTCGGCTGCGGTGGAGATCGGGATAAGGGCAAAAGGCCAATAATGGGTGAGATCGCCGAGCGCGGTGCGGATTGCGCGATCGTCACGAGCGACAATCCGCGCACCGAAGACCCGGACGCAATCCTCGATGATATCGAGATGGGGATGCACGAGACCAAGCACGAGCGCGTCACCGACCGCAGGGCGGCGATTCAGCGCGCGCTCGACCTGGCAAAGGACGGCGACATAGTGCTGCTCGCGGGGAAGGGGCACGAGACCTATCAGATTCGTGGGACGACTTCCCACCCATTCGACGAGAAGGAAATAGTGAAAGAGATGACGAGGACTCGCGCGTGAGCACTGGTTTCTGGACCCTCGATCGGATAGCGGACGCGCTCGCCCCGGAAGCCACCGGGTCGTTGCCGCGCGGATCTGCCCACGTTCACGGAATCACCACCGACACTCGCAAGATCGGCAAGGGCGACGTTTTCCTGGCGCTCAAGGGTGAGCGCTTCGACGGACATGACTATTTGCGCGACGCGGTTCGGGATGGCGCGGTCGCTCTCATAGTATCGCAGGCGCCAAAGCTTGCCACGCTTGGCGTGCCGATCTATGAAGTTCGCGACACGCTCGTCGCGCTCGGCGCGCTCGCCAGCTATTGGCGTCGGGCATGGGGCAAGACGATCATCGGGGTCGCGGGAAGCAATGGGAAAACGAGCACAAAAGATCTGCTCAAGGCATCGCTCGGCCGCGCGTACACCGTGCACGCCACGACCGGGAATCTCAACAACCGCATCGGTGTCCCGATCACGCTGCTTTCTTTGCCGCCGGACACGGATGTCGCGGTGATCGAGCTCGGTACGAGTCTTCCCGGAGAGGTCGCCATCCTTCGCGACATCGCGCGGCCCAATATCGCTCTCGTCACGTCGATCGCGGAGGAGCATCTGGAGGGTCTCGGCGATCTGGCTGGTGTACTACGCGAAGAAGCCGCTGTGTACGAGGGAGTTCCAGTCGGCATTGCGCCGTCGGCCCAACCGGAAATCGCGGCAGCCGCGCGGGGTAAGGCGCAGCGTGTCGTCGTTGCCGGACTCGACCCAAACGCAGAGCTGAAGCCCGATCGATGGGAGATCGGCCCCGATGGACTCGGCGTCATCGAGATCGGCGGCGCGACGATCCGTCCTCCGGTGCGCGGACTCCACAACCTGAGAAACGCGATGCTGGCGCTCGCCGTCGCGCGGGAATGTGGCGTCAGCTACGAAGACGCCGCCGCGGGAATCGCGGCGATGCCCCAGCCGAAGATGCGCGTCGCATGGGAACAGGTGGGCACGGTAACGCTCATAAATGATGCCTACAACGCCAATCCGGGTTCGACGCGCGCGGCAATCGAGCTTCTTCAGGGGACAGGTACCGGACGGCAGAGGGTAATCGTCTTAGGTACGATGCGAGAGCTGGGTGCGGCTTCGGCGCAGTGTCATGCCGACATCGCGGGTCTTGCATTGGCGTCGGGGGCGGACATCGTGGCTGGAATTGGAGAGTTTGCTCCGGCGCTCGAGATGCAGAAGGAAGGTGAACGCGTGATAACCGCGTCCGACGTCGAAGATCTGTGGCCGCAGCTCGAGGGAAGGCTACAGCGCGACGCGATTATTTTGCTCAAGGCGTCGCGCGGTGTGCAGCTCGAGCGTCTTGTACCACATCTAACCACCTGGGCAACCGCATAGTGCTGAATTATCTGCTCGTTCCATTCGTAGGATTGCCGCACTTCGGGTTTCTGCGACTGTTCCAGTGGATAACGTTTCGCGCGGCCGGCGCTGCGGTAACGGCGCTTCTGCTGACGTTCGTCGTCGGCCCGGGAATCATGCGGCGGCTGCGCAGGATGCGCCTGCACCAGGTGATCCGCGAAGGAACCCCGGACGCGCACCAGCAGAAGGGTCGGACGCCGACGATGGGTGGACTGATCATCCTCGGGGCCACCCTCATCAGCACGCTATTGTGGGCAAAGCTCGACAATCGCTACGTGGTGCTGGCGATGGTCTCGATGGCGTGGATGGGGGTGATCGGATTTTGGGACGACTACCTTAAGCTGAAGCAGAAACTCGAGGGGAAGAAGAACACCGGTCTCGTCGAAAGCTACAAGCTCGTTGGACAGGTGACACTCGGCTTTGCCGTCGGCTACTACATCTGGAAGCATCCGCTGTCGTCGCTTCCCGGCGCGTCGACGACGCTGCCGTTCTACAAATACATCCTGATCGTACCGCTCACTGCCGGTCTCGGTTGGTTGTACGTGCTGTTCGTGACATTCGTAATGACGGGCACAAGCAACGCGGTGAACGTCACCGACGGACTCGATGGGTTGGCGGCCGGCCTTTGCGCCATCGCCTTCCTGACGTTCGCCTTCTACGCGTACGTCGTCGGCCGCGTCGACGCGAGCCAGTATCACTTTGTGTACTACCTTCGCGGCGCGGGGGAGCTTACTGTATTCTGTACCGCGGTGATGGGTGCATGCATTGGATTCCTCTGGTATAACACCCACCCCGCAGAAGTGTTTATGGGAGATACCGGATCGCTGGCGCTCGGCGGAGCCCTGGCCTCGGTTGCGATCCTTCTCAAGTCGGAGTTCCTGCTGGTGCTGGTGGGAGCCGTATTCGTCGCCGAGATGTTCTCGGTCATCCTGCAGCGTTTCGTGTTCAAGTACCGCAAGACCCGGTATGGGCTCGAGTACGCGCGCGAGCACCGTGTGTTCAGACGCGCCCCGCTCCATCACCATTTCGAGGTCAAGGGATGGGATGAGGCGCAGGTCACGGTTCGGTTCTGGATCATCGGAGTGTTGTTCGCGTTCATCGCCTTGAGCACGCTGAAGTTGCGATGACTCCGCGCGAGCTCGCGCCGCGCGAGAGCGAGATCGCCGTCATCGGCCTCGCCCGCAGCGGCCGTGCCGTGGCGACCCTTCTCCGCAAGCACGGCTATAATGTCTACGCCTCCGATCTCGCATCGTCACCCGACACGGGGCGCTGCGCAGAGGAGCTGCGAGCGCAGGGAATCATCATCGATGTAGGGCGTCACGACCTCGACCGGCTGGCTCGCGCGGGCCTCGTCGTGACGAGTCCAGGGGTTCCCCCATCCGCGCGACCGCTTGCCTTCGCTCGCGATCACGGGATTCAGGTCGTTAGCGAGGTCGAGATCGCCCTCAATTTTCTCGTCGGCCCGCGGCTGATCGCAATAACCGGCACCAACGGCAAAACCACGACGACGGCACTCATCGCCCACCTGTTGCGTGGTATCGATCTCGAGGCGGTGGAAGCCGGAAACATTGGCACCCCACTCTCGGAGATCGCGGCTCGCGATCGCCAGCCCAAGTGGATCTCGCTCGAGATGTCCTCCTTCCAGCTCCACGATACGCCGAGCCTCAGGCCGGACGTAGGAGTGCTCACGAACCTGAGTCCCGATCATCTCGACCGCTACGCGACGGTCGAGGCGTATTTCAATGACAAGGCGCGTCTGTTTGCCAACGCCACCGGCGATTCTGTCTGGGTCGTGAACGGAGACGACAGAGTCGTAGAGCGCATGGCGGGCGACGTCGCCGGTGAGAAGTTTTCGTTCTCTCTCGTGAACGAAGAAGCACAGGGGTACTTCGATTCGAGAGGTAACCAGCTCGTGCTACTTGGGGCGCCGCTTCTCGATCGCGGCGACTTCCCGCTGCTCGGGTCTCACAACGTCGCGAACGCCCTCGCTGCATCTCTTGCCGTCATGGCCGCGGATCGCGCGCACCAGACGCCGCAATCGCGGAAGGGAATCGCGGCGGCGCTGCGCACGTTCCGTTCGCTGCCGCATCGTCTCGAGCTGGTGGGGGAGTACGGCGGCGTGCAGTGGATCAACGACTCCAAGGCGACAAATGTCAGCTCTGCTGCAGTCGCGATTGACGGAATGGAGCGCCCAACCGTCCTCCTCCTCGGAGGGCGGCACAAAGGGGAGGCGTACACCCCTCTCGCCGAGCTCGTCAAGAAGAAGGTGAAGAGGGTTATCGCGTATGGAGAGGCGGCGCCGTTGATCGCTACCGACTTGCGTCCCGTTGTGGACGTGGTGCGACTCGGCTCCGATTTCGACGAAGTGATACGCGCGGCGCGGGCCGCGGCTCGCGCGGGAGATGCGATCCTTCTCTCGCCTGCGTGTTCCAGCTACGACATGTTCTCGAACTACGAGGAAAGGGGCGAGCGTTTTCGGGCGCTCGCGGCGAAGGAAGCGTAATGGAAGCAGCGGTAGGCATTACACATCGATGGAACATGGGCGCAGAGGCGCGCGCGCTGGTCATCCTGACCGGCGTGTTCGTCGCGTTCGGCCTGGCGACCGTTTACAGCGCGAGCGCAATCGTGGAAATGCAGGCGGGCTATGGGCACGCGCATCTCCTCGTGCGGCAGCTGGCGGGCATGGGAGTCGGCGCGGTCGTGTTCGCAATCGCCGCCAAGATGGATTCGGAAGCGTGGGAACGCCTGGCCTGGCCGATCATGATCGCTTCGCTCGTCATGCTTCTCGTAGTAATCCTTCCATTCACGGCTACGATCGCTCCGCGCATTCACGGCTCGCGCAGATATCTCTTTGGCGCATCGCTCCAGCCATCGGAGTTCGCCAAGCTCGCGGTCATTGTATGGACGTCGATGCTGGTGGTGAAGAAAGGGCCAGTCATGCGACGTCTTACAAAGGGCCTGCTCCCGTTTCTGGTCGTGATCGGCGCGTTGGACATTCTGGTGATGCTCGAGCCGGACGTCTCGACGGCGATGATGTTCACGCTCGTAATGGGGATCATTCTCTTCGCCGGCGGAGTTCGCATAGGACATTTCGTGGCGGTCGGCGTTCTGCTCATTCCGCTGCTCTATGTGAAGATCGAGCGACTCAATTACGTGCTGCTTCGAATGTCGGCGTTCTTCGATCCTGGCGCGGCGCCCAACGAGGTGAGCTATCAGCTTCGGCAATCGCTCATTGCCGTTGGGTCGGGGCAGATTTTCGGAGTGGGATTCGGCCGGGGACGCCAGCAATACGGCTTTCTTCCCTTTGGTTACGACGATTTTATTGCCGGGCACATTGGCGAGGAGTGGGGATTCGTGGGGCTGGCGCTCGTTGTCCTCGCGTTTGCCGTTTATGCGGCGTTGGGCTTCCGGATTGCCCGGAAGGCGCGGACGCCCTTTCTGCAGCTGGTGGCGCTGGGAATCACGGTGACGATGGTGCTGACAGCGTATCTTCATATTGGCGTTGCAACCGGAATGCTTCCGACTACCGGGCTAACACTGCCGTTCATCTCCTATGGCCGCTCGAATCTCGTTCTTTCCCTTCTCATGACAGGCATCCTGGTCAACATCGGCAGCTCGCGTCAAAGAGTGTTCGGCGAAGCGGCGACCGATCCGCTGGCCCTTCGCGCGCTGCCGGCCAGATGAGGGTGATCTTCGCCGGCGGCGGAACCGGCGGACACCTTTATCCCGGGTTGGCGATCGCGCGCGCGCTGGTCAAAGAGGATCCTCGTGTCGAGCCGTTCTTCATCGGCGCGCGCCGGGGCATCGAGCGCGATGTGCTGCCGCAGGTTGGATTCGCATTCGACCTGCTCGACCTGCACCCGCTGTATCGGTCGCGTCCGTGGGAGAACTGGAAGACGCTGCGCGGCGCTGTGACGGCGTGGGGCAAAATCGGCGCTGAGGTCCGGAGCGAGCCGCCAGTTTGCGTGGTCGGCACCGGTGGATACGCCGCCGGCCTCGCGCTCGGCTACGCGGCGTCCCACAACATTCCGCTGGTTCTACAGGAGCAGAATACACATCCGGGGCTCACCGCGCGCTTCTTCAGCCGCTATGCCTCGCAGGTGCACCTCGGGTTCCCGGAAGGACGTCGATATCTCTCTCCGTCGAAGAAAACCGTGGTCTACGATTCGGGAAATCCAATCGAGCCCCCGCCCAGCGACGCCTTCGAGAAGGCGCCAGCGAGAGTCAAATGGGGATTCCCTTCGACAGGGGGCTCGGTGCTCCTCGTCTATGGCGGCAGCCAGGGTTCACAGGCGATGAACGACGTCGTCGGCGCATGGATCGATGAGGGGTTGCCGAGCGATCTCTTCGTGATCTGGGCTACGGGTAAGTCCAACTACGACAAGCTCGCGCGCTATGAGAGTCCGCGCGTGAGGGTCCGTGCGTACATCGCCCCGATCTCGGATGCATACAGGGCGGCCGACTTCGCGCTGTCGCGCGCCGGAGCGATGGCAACCGCGGAGCTGTGTGCGTGGGGAATCCCGGTGATCGTTGTGCCCCTTCCCACCGCGGCAGCTGATCACCAGACCGCCAACGCAAAGGCTCTGGCCGCGTCCGGCGCCGCCGAAATGATTCGACAGAGTGATCTCAATACAGCAACCCTCAGTCGAGCAGTGGAATCGCTCTTGTCGGATCCCGGCAAGCTCGCCGGCATGCGCACCAAGGCGCTTGCACGCGCGCGGCCGACGGCGGCGGTCGACATTGCTCGCCACATCCTCGAGCTCGTGAGCGACGGGCAAGCTCGCCGTTGAAAAAAAGGCGAGCCGCAGCGCGCGCAGAGACTCACGATGGCAACCCTAGATAGCTCGGATCCGCGGCCCGTCCACTTCGTGGGCATTGCCGGCGCCGGAATGCGCGCGCTCGCCGAGCTTCTCGCACGGAGAGGCGTGCGCGTCACCGGGTGCGACGCGAATCCGGGAGCGACGGACGATCTCGAGGAGTTGGGAATTGAGGTACTCGTTGGTCACGATACCGATCACGTGACTGGAGCGCGCGAGCTTGTCGTGACGTCGGCGATGTCGAAGGATCATCCGGAGCTGCTGCGCGCCCGCGAGCTGGGGATACCGATCACGCGGCGGGCCGAAGCGCTCGGCCAGGCGGTGGCCGGCGGGAAGCTTATTGGAATCGCGGGGACGCATGGAAAGACGACGACAACGGTGATGACGACAGCCGCCCTCACGGCCGCTGGACTCCGGCCAACCGGCGTCGCCGGGGGCAGAGTGGCCGAGTGGAAAGGGAATCTTCGCTACGAATCCGACGAGCTCTTCGTAGTGGAAGCGGACGAATACGATCGCTCCTTCCTCACGCTGACGCCGACGATTGCGGTCGTCACCAATGTCGAGGCCGATCATCTGGACGTCTATCGCGACCTGGAGGACATCAGCTCGACGTTCTCGCACTTCGTCCGCGATGCCGCCGTGGTGGTGCTCTGCGCAGACGATTCGGGCGCGAGTGCGCTCGAGCTCCCCCGGAGCGCGGAGGTAATTCGGTACGGGATCGAATCGCCCGACGCACGACTGGTAGCGAGCGAGATTAAGCCGACTGGCCATTCGACGACGTTCAAGCTTTCGTACGACGGTCGTCCTCTCGGTGAGGTATCGCTGCGCGTGCCTGGCGACCACAACGTCTTGAACGCCCTCGCCGCAATCGCCTCAGGGTTTGCGCTCGGCGTCACGCTCGACGCGATGCGCGACGGCCTGCTGCAGTTCGGAGGGGTGGAGCGCCGCTTTCAGCGCCTGTTCGACGTCGCGGGGGTTACGATCGTCGACGACTACGCCCATCACCCGACCGAGATCGAAGCGACGCTTCAGGCGGCCCGCGCGTCGTATCCCGATCGAAGGATCGTCGCTGCTTTCCAGCCACATCTCTTCTCCCGCACGCGCGATTTCTCTGAGGCGTTCGGGCAGGCGCTCGCCAAGGCCGACGCGGTTTTTCTGGCGGAGATCTACGCCGCGCGCGAGAAACCGATCTCGGGAGTCACGTCTGATCTGCTGGCGGCGTCGACCGCGCGCGCGGGGCGGCCGGTCGCGTGGCAAGGGTCGCGGGCCGAGCTTGCGACTGCGCTCGCGGATTTCGTGAGCGCGGGCGACGTCGTGATCACGATTGGCGCGGGCGACATCACGCGAACCGGTCCCGAGCTCAGGCAGCGGCTGGAGGCGCGAAGCGCATGAGCGTTCCGGAGCGACTTCACAGGCCGGGTTGGAAAATACTCGGAGGATTGTTTCTCCTCGGTCTCATAGTGGCGGCCGCATGGGGCACCCGCAGTGCCGCCCGCCGTATGGCTTTCTTTCGCGTACGATCGGTGGAGATCCGGGGAGTTCGGTATCTCCAGCCCAATGAGATCCTTTCGCGCCTGAAGGTCGACACTCTGATGTCGGTGTGGGACGAGCTCGAGCCGCTCCGTGAAAGAGTGCGCCACCATCCGCAAATAACTGACGTCTCCATCACGCGCCGCATGCCCGGAACGCTCGTGGTCACCGTGCAGGAAAACCAGCCCGTCGCGCTCATACAGACGCGAAGCGGACTCCTGCCCTACGATTCGGTAGGCCGCCAGCTTCCGATCGACCCGGCGCGCGTGAATCTCGACTTGCCGATTGTTGCGACAAACGATCCGGCTCTTCTTAAGCTCGTTGGAGCGATTCGATACGCCGAACCCACCGTGTTCTCGCGCCTCGAAGAAGTGAGGCGCACGGGAAGGGATGAGATTCTGCTCACGCTCTCCCGTCGGGCTCGCGCGCCGGGAGACAGCGCGCAGTCGCCGGGCATGCTGCGCGTTCGCGTTCCGATAGGCCTGTCAGTGGAGCGCCTGGCCGATATCTTTCCCGTTGAGAATGACCTCGCGCGACGACAGGCACACGTCGATGAGCTCGATTTACGTTATCGCGATCAGGTGATCGCAAGGCTGCAATGAATCCGGAACGCATCATCACTGGTCTGGACATCGGCTCCGCCAAGACGACCGTCGTGATTGCCGAAGCGGTCGGCGACAGGAAGAACACGCCGACGCTCAAGATCCTTGGCGTCGGACAAGCGCGGACAACTGGCCTGCGTAAGGGAATAGTCTCGGACATTGAAGAAACGACGCGGTCGATCAAGAAGGCCATAGATGATGCGGAGCGCATGGCGGGCACCAAAGTCGACGCGTTGTACGCCGGAATCGCCGGTGAGCATGTCCGCGCGATGATCAGCAAGGGAATCGTCGCCGTAAATGGGGATGAGATCTCCAAGGCCGATGTGGATCGGGCCAACGACGTGGCGCGCGCGCAGCCTGTGCCGCAGGATCGCGAGCTGCTTCATGCCATTCCGCAGGAATATTCGGTGGACAAGAATCAGGGGATTCGCGACCCGATCGGTATGATCGGGACACGTCTCGAGACGGAGATGTATCTCGTTACGATTGGCGCGTCGCCCGCGATGAACCTTCGTAAATCGGTGGAGCGAGCCGGCTATCGCGTGCGTGAGTTGGTGCTCGAGCCGCTTGCGAGCGCGCTCAGCGTTCTCACGGAAGACGAGAAGGAGCTGGGCGTTGCTCTAGTCGAGATGGGTGCGGGCACGACGGACATCGCCGTGTTCCACGAGGGAAAGATCCGGCACCTCGGCACCGTCAACTACGGCGGCAACAACGTCACGAGCGACATCGTTCAGGGAATCGGCGTGACCCAGGCCGACGCCGAGCGGTTGAAGGAGAGATACGGCTGCGCCTACGAGCCGCTCGTCGATCCGCACGACGTGGTGCAGCTGCCGAGCACGGTCGCTCAGGGCGAACGCCACATCCCGCGCGAGGTGCTCGCGCACATCATCCACCAGCGCATGGACGAGATATTCAATCTCGTGCTGACGGAGATCGAGAGAGCGGGCTTCGCGCAGCGGCTCAATGGTGGCGTCGTGATCACCGGCGGCGCGGCGGCGATGCAGGGCGTGGCCGAGCTCGCGGCAGATGTCTTCGGCACGGGTGTAAGAATCGGCTCTCCGGAAGAGAACATCGCGGGACTGGCTGATTCCGTAGACGCCCCGCGCTTCGCGACCGTGGTTGGTCTGGCGCTCTATGGCGCCAATCGTTCGGCGGCAGGCTTCTCCCCGACCGGCAAGCACAGAGCGCTCGCTGGTGCCGGCGTCGACAAGTTCACGAAGCGGCTGAAGACCTGGCTCGAGGATTTCTTCTAGACAGCTCGATAATCGCGCCTTGGGGTTACGGCGCGATTCTGGTTTTCTTCCGGTCAGTCGGGCGATGGTGTCCTCTTCGGCGACGACGGCCGCTCGGTCGGAGCCCCTAACAGCGCTCCTTCGCTCCGCTCAGTCGCGGGTCTCCTCGGTCGCGGCCTTGGACGTCGCCTGTGAGGACACCCTCGCCCTCCTTTCCAATATTCATCTTCGCAAAGCAACTAGGAGCGGTCATCAGTAAGAAAAATCCTGGAGCCACCCATGGCGACGATCGCGCGCGAAAGATCTCCGCATTCTCCGCTCGCTTCCGGGACCAACTGTCCGCGCGCCAAGCCAGGTGAGTTATCCACGCGCCAGACCCGAATGGTTTGAGGTTTCCAGTCGCGGCGGCGGGCGGCGAGTGGTACGCAGTCACGGATCTGTCCAAGGGAGGTAAGGGCGTTCTCGCAGGCGACGTCCAAGGGCGCGACCGAGGAGACCCGCGACTGAGCGGAGCGAAGGAGCGTAGTGAGGGGCTCCGACCGAGCGACCGTCGTCGCCGAAGAGGACGCCCTCGCCGACCAGGCGCAGAGATACTGCCGACGCGCGCCGTCCGCCTCGCGTCCTATGAGAACATCATAAAACTGCGGCCCGAAGCCGCGGTGTGGATAACTCCCCCGACACCGCGCGTGCTTTTTTTCAGTTAGCTTCGTCTTTGGCTATGGTACGAACCGACTAACGGTCGTATACTAGCCGCAGATTTTTTTTCCACAAATCCCGAAGTGCCGGAGTTCCCGACCCGATGATATTCGAATTCGAGGAGAACACCTCACAAGCCGCCCGCATGAAGGTGGTCGGTGTCGGTGGGGGTGGCGGAAACGCCGTAAATCGCATGATCGAGGAACACCTGGAAGGCGTGGAGTTCATCTCGGTCAATACCGATGCCCAGGCACTCCTCAATTCCAAGTCCGACGTCAAAATCCAGATCGGTAAGAAGCTAACTCGCGGTCTGGGCGCAGGGGCCCGGCCGGAGATCGGCAAGCAGGCCATCGACGAGAGCAGGGAAGAAGTCGCCCGCGCGATGCACAACGCCGATCTGGTCTTCGTGACATGCGGCATGGGTGGTGGGACTGGAACTGGTGCCGCCCCCGTCCTTTGCGAGCTCGCTCGTGAAGCGGGTGCTCTGACCGTCGGGATCGTCACCAAGCCATTCCTGTTCGAAGGCCGGAAGCGCATGCGGCAGGCCGAGCTCGGCATCGCCGAGATGCGGAAGCACGTCGATACCATGATCGTCGTCCCGAACGAGAGACTCCTCGCCGTGGTCGGCAAAGGAATCCCCTTCCAGGACGCCCTCAAGAAGGCCGACGAGGTGTTGCTGCACGCGACCCAGGGAATCTCCTCGCTGATCAGCGTCACGGGCCTCGTGAACGTCGATTTCGCGGATGTCCGCACCGTCATGCAGGAGGGAGGCTCGGCCCTGATGGGCACCGGCATCGGGCGCGGGGGGAGTCGCGGCAGGGGGGCCGCTCAGCTGGCGAGGGGCGGCCGGCGGGGCGGCACCGGGGCCGGGGC
>JBBQFZ010000046.1:0-18923 GCA_038322455.1 Gemmatimonadales bacterium
ATCGAAGAGAAGGATGCAGTTGGCAGTTCCGAATATCAGGGAAAGCGCTACTACTTCTGCAGCAAGGATTGCAAAACGGAGTTTGACGCGAATCCCGCGGATTACGCCTCATAGCGATGCTCACCGCGCTTGGTGGTTCTCTGATTATCGCCTTCGTGGCCGGCGGGCTGACACTCGGACTCCGGTCACTTGGCGGTCTATTGACCCCGCCGCGCACGACTGCCCCCGAGCGAGTGCCTTTTCTGGGAGGCCTCGGTCCGGAGACTCACGCGTGGAGTCGCTTCCACGTGCGCTACTATGCAATGGCGCTTCTCTTTCTTGCGTTCGACATGGAGATGGTCTTCATGTATCCGTGGGCGGTCGTATTCCTACGCGAGGGGATGAAGGCTATGGTGGAGATGCTGATGTTCATCGTCATCCTCACGCTGGGCATCCTGTATGCGTGGCGGGAGCGCGCGTTGAGGTGGTCCTAGGTCAGCGGCCTGGAATCCTGAAGCGACTCGCCGCCATGGCGCCCGTTCGAGTGTTCGCAATCAGCGGCAGCGAAAGCGCGGAAATCGAAACGCTGATAGCGGATCTCGAGCTGGAGCAGGAGATCGTTCTGACCGATTCACCGCGCTCGGCAAATGTTCTGCTCGCCATGGGAGAGTTCCCTGGCTCGATGCAGGAGTCCGCGCGGCGAATACACGATCAGCTCTGTGGACCACGGCGTACGTTATGGCTCCGACAAAACGTCTCGGCTCCGAGTGAAGCAATCTTCCCAAAAGCGATTCGTGAAGATACCCACTGTGATCTGGCTTTGTTGCTGCGCAAGATTCATCGCGACCTTCTGACGGGGGTTGAGCCCTCGGAGGAGCCGATTCTGCCCGACGAGGAGCCGGCGCTGTGGCGAGGCGTCGGGCCGTACGGCCAGGGAGGAACGGGCATGACGGGCGGCGTGCCCTACGGTCGGCCGATGCCTGAGACCGCACCGGATCGGGACGGACTCGCATTGGACCAACTTTCCGTACGCGTCGGACCTTTCTTTCGACCCTTCCCGAGCGGACTCACTCTCGCCCTGAAGCTGCAGGGGGACGTAATTCAGGAAGCGGCAGTCGCGGAAAATCCATTTGATGCTAAGAAGTTAAATCCTGATTTCGAGAGCGGCGATCCCTTCATTCGAGCGCTCTCCGAACCGGTGCCGGTCGTCGAGATGGAGATGGCGCGCGCTCGCCATCATCTGCACTGGCTGTGCAACGCGCTTCAGGTGCACGGGCTCGGCGCATTGGGCTTGAGGACGCGCGCGATCGCCAGATCGCTTAGCCCTGGTATGATAGCACCGATTGCGCAGCTCAGAAAAATTCTTCGCTATTCCCGCAGCGTTTCACTCGTGGGTGCCGGCGTCGGCGTTATCCAGCCCGACAAAATACGTGACCGTGGCCTCGGGCCGGTTGCAAGAGCCGCTGGATTACGCGAGGACCTGCGCATGACTGACCCCGCGTATCAGGAGCTTGGCTTCGAGCCTGTCGTGCATGCCGAAAATGATGTGCGGAGTCGGCTCTGGCAGCGACTCGACGAAGCCATGCAGAGCGTCACGCTCGCCGCTCGCTCTGGCAACGCTACCAGTGGAGGAGGTGGGCGAGTCGAAGGACCCCGCGGCGTCATCACACTCGATGGGAATTCTTTGCCGCTACTGCTCGGACTTTTGCCGGATCTTTTGTATGGCCTCGAGTGGGGGGATGCCGTGGCCACAGTGGTTAGTCTCGATCTCGATTTGCGCGACGTCCGCTCCCAGCGGGTGTCGTGATTTCTTACGGCCGTCTCCTCGGGGAGCTGGCGACCATCGCGCTGGTCCTTCTTGCCGGCGTCTATGCCACCGTCGTGATTGATCTTTGGGCGGGCCGGATGGTTGCTCGGGCGCCGGTACGAGCATTCCGCGCGCTGACCTTTCCGATTCGTCAGACCGCGCTGTTCCTCCTGCAGCAGCGTGCCACCACCGAGCGACCTGATGCGCCATTGTGGGCGCTTGCGCCGGCGCTACTCGCCGCGATTGCCGCGGCGTCGCTTCTGGTGATTCCTTTTTCTTCCCAAACTTCTGCGGCCGGGATCGAGTCAGGAATAGTCTATTTCGGTGCACTGATGGCGCTGGTGATGATCGCCGTCTATCTCAACGGGTGGTCCGCCAACTCGGTTTTTCCGATTATTGGCGGCTATCGCTTCATCGCCGAGGCGTTGTCGTACGAGATGCCGCTGGCGCTGGTATTGATAGGCGCCGCTCTGCCGGCGCAATCGCTTTCGGTGAGCGCCATCGTCATTTCGCAGGACTCACTCTGGAACGTCATTCGCCAGCCACTCGGACTGCCGATTTATCTGATCGCGGGCCTCGGCGTCGCCTTCTGGGGTCCGCTGGCGTTACCGGATGCGGCAGACCTCGCCGGCGGCACCGAAAGCGAGCTGTCAGGAGTGCAACTTCTGCTGTGGCGGACTGCTCGCATCGCGGTGCTGGTCGCGGTTGCCGCAATGGGCGCCGCCGTTTTTCTCGGCGGCTGGACGGGACCGTGGCTTCCCGGCGCGGTGTGGATGACGCTCAAGACGATCGCGCTCATCTTCATCATGGTGGGGGCGGGACACCTCGTCGCGCGCGTCAGGCTGGAGCGTTTCGTCCTCGTCGCCTGGACAGTGCTCATTCCATTGGCGTTGCTTGATGTCTTCGCCGCCGGCGCGGTGGTCTTGGCTGGATCGCCGCGTTGACGAGCGCCTCAATGTCCTTCACGGGTCACGTCATTTTGCAAGCTGCATGAGAGTCGCGCTTTTCTGGATGCTGGCTGTGGCATCGATAGTCTCAGGCTGGCGGGTGTTCAGGACCGACTCAATGGTGAGAGCCGCGTACTGGCTGATGGCCTCGTTCGTGGCGGTCGGGATCATCATGGTGCAGCTCGATGCTGAATTCCTCGGGCTCGTCCTCATCCTGATGATGGCCGGCGAGATGACCATCATGGCGGTTTTCATGGTGATGTTCATGATGAATCCCGCCGGACTCAATCCGATGATGATGGTGCATCAGCATCGGGCGTCGATCGTCGCCGGTGTGCTTGCCTTCGTCGGGCTCGCAGGCGTCGGCATCTTCGCGCGTTTTCCCGAGCCCACACTTCGGGCGTCGGGCCAGGTCACCGCGCAGCTCGGACATGAGCTCCTCGGCGATTCAATGCTCATCTTCGAGACCGCGGGCGTGGCGCTTCTCGCCACGATGATCGGAGCGCTCGCCATTGCCGGCGCGACGGGTCGCTTCGGTTCCGCGGACGAAGGATCACAGGAACCGGGAGAAGCGTGAGCAGAGAGGTTTTGCTGGTGCTAGGCGCCGCGCTGTTCGGAATCGGAGTGTATGGCGCGCTTAGCCAGCAGTCTTTCGTGATGATCATGATGGGGCTCGAGCTCATGGTCAACGGCGCCATCGTTGCCGCGGTCACGCTCTGGTCGCGCGCCGCGGCTCACTCGCCCAAGGGACAGCTGCTGGCGGTTGTGTTCATGACGGTGATGGCGGTGGAAGCCGCTATTGGTTTTGCGCTCGTCACCAACGTGTTCCGCATTCGCCGCGCGGACATCACGGAAAAGCTCAAAGCTCTGCGCGGATGAGAATTCCCAGCGAGGGTTCCGCGTTGGCCATGCTCGCGCTTCCACTACTGCCGTTGCTGGGAGCAGGCACGCTCCTCTTTCTGCGAGGCAAACGCTCAGTTCTCCCGATCATTGCGCTTGCTGCATTGCTCCTGACGCTGGCCTCCGCGGTTTGGACCGCTCTGTCGTTGCCGGTGAGCGGGTGGGCGTGGGGACCGATACTCGGAGGCCGACTTGCGGTAGCCGGGCTCGGGCGGATGATGGTCATCCTTGTGCCCGCCATCGCGGCGCCGGTCGTGCTTTATGCCTCGTCGTCCAACCGGCGTGACAGTGGCTTCGCGCGACTGCTGGCGCTCTTGCTGGCGTTCGTCGGCGCGATGGAGCTTCTGGTGATAGCGGATGATTTCCTCGCCTTGCTGATTGGGTGGGAGCTTGTCGGCGCCTGCTCGTGGGCGCTCATCGGTTATGAATGGACAGACTCCGCGCGTCCACGTGCTGCGCTCGATGCATTTCTGACTACACGCGCTGGTGACCTCGGTCTCTACATTGCCGCGGCGGCTGCATTCGCGGGAACGGGGTCGTTCCGCTTCGACACTCTCCCCCAACTGCACGGCACTACCGCGGCTATCGTCGCGGGCGGACTCCTTCTGGCCGCGGCGGCGAAATCGGCGCAGCTGCCTTTTTCTCCGTGGCTGTTTCGCGCCATGCTCGGTCCGACCGCTGCCTCGGCACTGCTGCATTCGGCAACGATGGTGGCGGCGGGAGCGTATGCATTGGCACGGCTCGCCCCGATTATTCCGGTCCCCTGGTTGGCCCCGTCGATTGCCGCTCTCGGACTGGCGACGGCCCTGGCCGGGGGTGTCGTTGCCGTGCTCCAGACCGACCTGAAAAAGGCCCTGGCCGCTTCGACTTCCGCGCAGTACGGCCTGATGTTCGTGGCCATCGGCGTCGGCGTTCCCGCTGCCGCGGGAATGCATCTCGCGACGCACGCGGCGTTCAAGGCGCTCCTCTTCCTCGGCGCCGGCATCGCGCTGCACGCGACGGGAACGCTTGAGCTCTCGTCTTTGCGGCTGGGAAGAGCACTGCCACTGACGGCGATCACGTTCGCGATCGGAGCGCTGGCATTAGCTGGAGTACCGCCTCTCGGAGGAGCGTACTCGAAGGAGCAAATCGTCGCTGCCGCAAGCCAGACAGGCTTGTTCTTCACGGCGGGTGTCACGGCCGCCGCATCTCTGAGCGCCCTCTACGCTGGACGATTGGCGCTGCTCGCGTTCGGTCCCGACCCGAATCGCGGCGAGGTTCGTCCCCCCAATGGTGCTGTGACAGCGAGTGTCTTGCTGCTCGCAGGTGTGACTCTGGTGTCGAGTGTGCTCTGGTTTCCCGGAGTGGCGGCGAGCGTCGCGGAGCTTATGGGTGGGGAATTGGCTATTGGCGAAGGCTGGGCAGCTGGCGCATCGCTCGTGGCAATCGCGGCGGCAGGCATCGCATGCTGGCTGTTATGGAGACGTGGCGATCTGGTCGATTTCGGATTGAGCCCAAAAGTGCGCCTGCCGGTGGCCGAGTGGCTCGGGATTCCGTTGGTCGCGGACATGCTGGTTAAACGCCCCGTGCTCACGCTGGCCCGCACTCTGGCGACAATGGACGACAGGATAATAGATGCCGGTGTACGCGGTGCAGCGCGAATCGCCGGATATGTCTCTCGTCTGTTCGGTCACAGCCTCGAGCAGCTCGTCGATGCCGGCGTCAATTCGCTGTCGACGGCTACCCGTCTCGTCGCTGAAGCATCACGGATGGCTGACGATCGTGGCGTCGACGCTACCATAGAAGGGGCCGCTCGCGGAGTCGGCGCTGTCGGAACCCAGAGCCGGCGTCTCCAGACCGGACTGTCTCACCAGTACTACCTGATCGTTGCAATCGGCACCGTACTGCTCATCGCGATCGCGTCGCTGGAAATCGTGGCAACTCACCGATGATAACTGTCACATTGTTCCTCCCGCTACTCGGGGCACTCTTGCTGGTTGTGTTACCACTGCGTGGCGAGCGGTCGCTGCGGGTGGCGGCCGGGCTTGTAGCTCTCGCCCCGCTCGTTCTGTTAATGGTCGTATGGTCCAGGTTCAAGGGCACCGGCACGTTCGAGCAAATTGAATCTGCGCCATGGATTCCGACTCTCGGCGCCAGTTACATGGTGGGAGTCGACGGCCTGTCGCTCGCGCTCGCGGCAATGACGGCCCTGCTGTTTTTCGCCGCCATCATCTATCCGGTCGATTGGCGTGGCAAGCCCAAAGCCTATTTCGCGCTTTTTCTTTTTCTCGAGACTGCTTCGCTCGGAGTATTTCTCTCGCTCGACCTGCTCCTTTTCTACGTGTTCTGGGATCTCAGTCTGGTGGGAATGTACTTCCTGATCGGAGTGTGGGGTCACGGCGAAGCGGCACGACGCTCGGCGCTCAAGTTTTTTCTTTACACGCTCGCCGGCTCGCTGGTAATGCTGCTGGGGGTGCTCTCTCTTTACCTGAGCACCGCGCCGCACACCTTCGACATGCGTCACCTCATCGCGACGCGGCCGCTGGACGGAACAGGGCTGGCCGCGACCCTCACTTTTTCTGGTTTCGCGCTGGCCTTTGCGATCAAGGCGCCACTGGTGCCCTTTCACACCTGGCTGCCACCGGCGCATGTCGACGCGCCGGCACCCGCTTCCACTATCCTCGCTGGTGTGCTGCTCAAGATGGGGACGTACGGTTTTGTGCGCATACTGCTGCAGATGATGCCGCAGACATTTTCCCGTCTTGCCCTGCCAGTGGCGATCCTGGCGCTGGTTAGCGTCGTGTATGGCGCGCTTGTCGCGCTTGCGCAGCAGAACGTGAAACGGCGGATCGCGTACACGAGCGTTAACCACATGGGCTACGCGATTCTGGGCATTGCGGCCGCTGCCGCGATTTTACCTGGGCTTGGCGGAGGATTCACCCAGACGCGCTCCCTCGCTCTGACCGGCGCGACCGTCGAAATGGTTGCACACGGACTCATTACGGGGGCTTTGTTCCTGATGACAGGATCGCTTTGGCGGCGAGCCGACACCTACGAGATCTCCGAGCTGGGAGGACTGGCACGGCGCGCGCCCATCTTCACCGGGCTTGCAGCTGTTGCCGCATTTGCCAGCCTGGGCCTTCCCGGACTCGCCGGATTTGTCGCCGAATTCCAGATATTCGTCGGGGGCTTCCCGGTATATCCATGGCTGATCGCGCTGGCACTCCTTGGTCTCATCATAACGGCTGCCCTCTTTCTCAACCTTCTCCAGCGGGTATTCCTGGGGCCACTTCCCGAACGCTGGCAGGAATTCCGCGATCTCGATCGCGGTGAGATCGTTTCTCTCGCGATGCTGATCGCGTTCGTCGTCGTTATCGGTGTCGCTCCGGGATGGCTTCTCGCCGTGATAGACAGCTTCGTCCGGCCGCTCGTGACGCGGTGAGCGCTCGCGCACAGCTACCGTCGGACTCAAGCCGAAGGCCGAAATGAGCGGGATGACAGTAAGCGATCTGATCCCCGAGCTTGCACTTCTCGTCGGCAGCGTGGTGGTGCTGATTTCAGCGCTGTTTTTGCCAAGACGCCTGCAACCGATGAACGCCGCTCTCGCACTCCTGACGGTGGTGATCGCCGTCGTCGCCGCGGCGTCGCTGCCGGCCTCGCTCAAGTCGGGATTCCAGGGCAGCGCCATGCATCCATGGCAGCATCTCAGCTTTTCGGGCACCTACGCGATCGACTCTTTCGCGATCGCGGCGAAGGTCATAGTCCTCAGCGTCACGGCACTCGTCATTGCGTTATCGGTGGACTGGTTCCGAAGCGATCCACGGCAGGGCGAGTACTACGCTCTTCTGCTCATGTCCGCGCTCGGCGCCATCACTCTCGCTGGCGCGGCGGACATGATGGAAATGGTGCTTGCCATGCTGCTTTCGTCAGCGACCGGGTACGTACTGGTCGCTTTCCACCGTAAGTCGAGGCGGTCCGCCGAGGCGGCGATAAAGTACTACCTGCTTGGCGCGTTGACGAATGGTGCGATGTTGTATGGCGTCGCACTTTTCTTCGGGCTCAGCGGCACCACGGTGTTCTCCGACATGGCAGCGCCCCTCCGGCTCGCCGGTGCCCTGCCTCTGGTGGCGGCGTGGTCACTCGTCGTGGTCGGCCTTGCGTTCAAGATCGGCGCGGTGCCGGCACACGCCTGGCTGCCCGACGTAGCGGACGGGGCACCCGCGCCGGTAGCTGCGTTCGTCACCGTTGCGCCGAAAGTAGGCGCACTGATCGTGCTCGCCCGCTTCGTCTCGGTGTTGCCCGAAGATGGCGCTGGCTGGCGCGTTGTCATAGCCGCCGTGGCGGCGCTCACGATGACGCTTGGAAACATCGCCGCGCTATGGCAGGACGATATCCGCCGCTTGCTCGGCTGGTCAGCGGTATCGCAGACAGGGTACGCGTTGATGGCGATAGTCGCGCTCGGCCGGAGCTCGCTGGCGCTGCCGGCGCTTATTTATTTTCTCGCCGCTTACGCGCTCGGGAACGTCGGCGCCTTCGCCGTCGTCGTCGCTCTACGAGGGCGGGCGAAGCGCGAGCGCTATGCCGGCCTCGCCCGCTCGCATCCATGGCTGGCGGCAGCTCTGACTGTATGCTTCCTGTCGTTCGTGGGCATCCCCCCACTCGCCGGCTTTGCCGGAAAGCTTACACTGTTCGGCGCCACGATCGATGCGGGTTATACCTGGCTGGCGGTTCTCGCGGTATTGAACAGTGTACTGTCGCTGGCTTACTACGCTCGCTTTCTGGGGCCCATTTACTTTGATGAAGCCCCGGAACAGTCGGGTGCTTCAATGGATCGCACAGCCGCTGGAGTCGCGATCGTGAGCGCAGCAGCTCTCGTTGGGTTGGGACTCGGAACCGATATCGTGTTTAGCGCTCTCGCAAACTCCGTATTGCTCCGCTAGCGGACGCGTATTCGCCGTGCCTGGACGACTTATGACGCAGGGGGTACCGCGCCCGGCGGCTTCACGGATGCTTGATAGTCCGGCGCTCGGTGTCGCCGGGCGAACACGATCACGAGCAGCAACGCTCCGATCACGACAGTCCCCGCAGATAGCATCTGCCCCATGCTGAACGGACCGAGCACGAGACCGAGTTGCGCGTCCGGCTGCCGCGTGAACTCGAGCGCGAAGCGGATCACGCCGTAGCCGACCAGAAAAGCGCCCGCGAGGAGCCCGGGACGGTACCAGCCGCGGGCGACCGCGCGACGTTCGAGGAATCGTAGCACGAAGAAGAGGACGATCCCCTCGGCAACCGCCTCGTAGAGCTGGGAGGGATGGCGCGGAAGTCCCAGCGGATCGGTGGGGAACACCATCGCCCACGGCACGTGCGTGGGACGCCCGTAGAGCTCGCCATTGATGAAGTTGCCCAGGCGGCCGAAGAAGAGACCCGGCGTGCCGGCCAGCGCCAGTGTGTCCGCGAGCTTCCAGAACGAAATGCGATGCACTCGCGCGAACACCAGGCATGCGACGGCCATCCCGATCACCGCCCCGTGAAAGGAGAGGCCGCCCCGCCACACGCGGAAGAACTCGAGTGGATCGTGCAGGTAGTGACCGGGTTCGTAGGCGACGGCATACATGACCCGCGCGCCCAGCAGCATCCCGACGACCAGATAACCCACGAACGTGTCGAGGGCTGCGACCGTCATCGCCACGAGCCCGCGCCCGATGCGCGCCCGCGCGATGCGGTAGCCGGCGACGTAGCCCACGACGTACATCACGCCGTACCAACGGAGGGCGAACGGCCCGACGTGGAAGATCTCCGGCGGGATGTGGGGATAGGGAATCGTCATCTGAATGCTCGGTCGGACTTACTGGTCGGGACGTCCATCATCGCGGACGCTCAGGGCCTGGTCTGTTTCATCATTTCGCGGTGCGTCGCCATGAGCCGTGTTAAGCGGGCGCTGTGCAGCGGCATAAATGCCTTGAGCTCCTGAGCACTCATCTCAGGCATGCGCTTGAGATCTTGCCGCACTGAGTCCGCAGTCGCGCTCCAGCGCGCATCTGAAGGCATGTTCACCGTTCGCATCTCTGAGTTCATCCGAGAGAGCATGTTCGCCGTCATCTGTCGATGCATCTGCAGCGCCGCGTTTATCTGACTCGGGTTCATTCCATTCATCATGCGGATGTGGGTCTGCATGGAGTCCATCATGACGCCGCTCATCATACCCCCCATGCCGCTCGCTCCGCTCATTCCAGGCATTCCGCTCATTTTCGGTTGCATCCCCGAGTCTGGACTCGTTTGAGCAGCACCGGTGTTCCGGGACGCCCCTTCCAGAGTACCGACGGCAGCGCTTGTCGAACCTGAGCCCCGCGACCCGGAATTGTCTTTCGCGGTGCACGCAGCCAGCGAGCCGGCCAGCGCGAGCAACAGGCTGAAACTCTGAATCGGTGTGGGTCTTCTCATTGCTATATCTCCGATGGGGAAAGAATCAAGAATTTGATGGGTGTAGCTAGCGACCTTGGATTCAGCCCTTCGCGTAAGCAGCCGTGTGCTTGCCGACAGCGGCGGACCCAGCTGCCGTCTCGCGCAATACTGTTTCGGGGCTGCGCTGCCGTAGCTCACGCTCCTTCCAAAGCGAGTAAATCGCGGGGATCACAACGAGCGTCAGGACGGTGCTCGAAATCATTCCACCTACCATCGGCGCAGCTATCCGCTTCATCACGTCGGCTCCTGTGCCTTGACTCCACAAGATTGGAACAAGGCCGGCCATGATCGCGGTTACCGTCATCATCTTGGGTCGCACACGCTCGACCGCGCCCTGCTCTACGGCCGCATCGACATCCGCTCGGTCTCGCAGAGTCCCTAGCTCACCACGCTCGCGGTACGCGTGGTCCAGGTAAATGAGCATAATGACGCCCGTCTCGGCGGCGACGCCGGCGAGCGCGATGAAGCCGATTGCCACTGCGACGCTCATGTTGTAGCCGAGGAGCCACATGAGCCAGACGCCACCTACGAGCGCGAACGGAAGCGAGAGCATGACTATCGCGCTCTCCGTCACACTCCGGAAGTTGGAGTAAAGGAGCAGGAAGATGATCGCCAGCGTGATCGGGACGACGATGCGCAACTTCTTACCAGCGCGCTCCATCGCCTCAAACTGCCCAGACCACTCCAGTCGATAACCTGGTGGGAGCGTAAGTTTTTGTTCGAGGGTCTGCTTTGCATCGGCGACGTAACCACCGATGTCACGGCCCTGCACGTCGACGTAAACGATGTTGTTGAGATACGCATTCTCCGACTTGATCAAGGTCGAACCCTTCACTATCTCGATGCGCGCGAGCTCGCCTAACGCCACCTGCGCACCAGACGGCGTAGACACCAGGACATCACGGACCTTTTCGGGGTCGTCGCGGAGGTCACGCGGATAGCGGACGAGAACGGAGTATCGCTCTCTTCCTTGAATCACCTGGCCTGCGTCCATCCCACCGACAGCAGTACTGAGCGCCATCTGCACGTCGTCACCGGTCATGCCATAACGGGCAGCCGCGTCGCGATCGATCGTAACGTCGAGATAGCGACCCCCCACAGCTCGTTCAGCGAAGACGGTGTTCGTGCCCTGAACTCCTGGAAGGATACCCTCGATCTGTTGCCCAATCCGGTCCAGTTCCGCGAGATCGGGTCCAAATATCTTTATACCGACAGGAGTCTTGATTCCAGTCGCGAGCATATCCAAGCGGTTTTTGATCGGCATAGACCACATGTTGCCGACACCCGGAGTTTTGACACGGGCGTTTGCCTCTGCCACGATCGAGTCGTAGCTGACGCCCGGACGCCAATCGTTCTTGTCTTTGAGGATCGCAATCGTCTCGATCATCGACATTGGCGCCATGTCGGTTGCCGTTTCCGCGCGTCCGATCTTACCCATCACCGTCTTCACCTCGGGGATTTTCGCGAGCGCGGCGTCACGTTGCTGCAGGATCTGTTTCGCCTGTGCGCTGCCGACGCCCGGGAACAGCGATGGCATATCCATGATCGACCCCTCATTAAGAGGCGGCATGAACTCGCTCCCGAGTCGGAGCCAAGGCAGAAGTGTCACCAGGAGAACGAGCCCGGCTACACCTATCGTTGGCCACCTGTGCCCGAGAACAACCGCAATGACAGGCCGGTAGACTTTGATCAGGAAACGGTTGACCGGGTTGGCGGCTTCGGGCTTCACCCCCTTACGGATAAAGAGACCCATCATCACCGGTACGAGGGTGATCGATAGCATCGCCGACGCTGCCATCGCGAGCGTCTTGGTCCACGCAAGCGGCTTGAACAGCCGCCCCTCCTGTGCCTGAAGCGCGAACACCGGCAGGAATGAGAACGTGATGATGAGGAGTGAGATGAACAGGGAGGGTCCGACCTCCTTCGACGCATCGATCACGATTTCCCAATGCGAGCGGGGACTGCCTTCGCGTTCATTCCGCTCCATATGCTTGTGCATGTTTTCAACCATCACTATTGCGGCATCGATCATGGCACCTATGGCGATCGCGATACCGCCCAGTGACATGATGTTGGCATTGAGCCCCAGGGCTCGCATCGCGAGCAGAGCGATCAGGATCCCGATGGGAAGGGTGACAATGGCTACCAGCGCGCTCGACGCATGGAGCAGAAAGAGCAGCGTGACGAGCGCGACGATAATCGACTCTTCCACTAGCTTGCCACGAAGTGTCTCGATGGCCCGGTCGATGAGCCCCGAACGGTCGTAGCCCTCGACGAACCGCACGCCTTTGGGGAGTGCTTTCTCGACTTCGGCCATCTTTGTCTTCACGCGATCGATTACTGCGCGCGGGTTATCTCCGTAACGCATTACGACCCAGCCGGTGACAACTTCGCCGCGCCCGTCAAGGTCCGAGATACCACGACGTATCTCTGGACCGATTTGGACGTTTGCCACGTCTCCAACTCGGATGGGCGTTCCGCCCGGACCGTTGCCGATGGAGACCTTTCGAATGTCGTCGAGATTCTGAAATCGCCCCCGACCCCGCACTACGTACTCGCTTCCTCCCATCTCGAGTACGCGGCCTCCAACATCCTGGTTCGACGCGCGCACGGCCTGTGCGACCCTTTCGAGCGGAATGTTGTACGCAAGAAGCTTCGCGGGGTCCACCTCCACCTGGTACTGCTGCTGAAAGCCACCGAACGAGGCGATCTCCGCGACACCTGGCACTGCGGTTAGCGCGGGACGCACGGTCCAGTCCTGCAGCGCGCGAAGCTGACCAAGATTCAGCGTCCCGGTGGTGTCGGCGAGTATGTACTGCATCACCCATCCGACCCCGGTTGCGTCCGGGCCAAGCATGGGTGTCGCGCCCTCGGGAAGCTTGCCACGCACACCGTTCAGGTATTCGAGCACGCGCGAGCGAGCCCAGTAAAGATCAGTTCCGTCCTCAAAAACGACGTACACGGCGGAGATGCCAAACTGGCTCATGCCGCGAACGAATTTTGTGTGGGGGACCTTGAGCATCTCGGTCGAGAGGGGATAGGTCACTTGGTCCTCGACAATTTGCGGGGCCTGTCCCGAATACTCGGTCATAACGATGACCTGCACGTCCGAAAGATCAGGGATCGCGTCGACCGGAGTCGTGAAAAGTGCCCAGACTCCAGCGAGCGTGACCGCAGCCGTTACGAGAAAGACAACTATTCTATGGTTCACGGACCATTCGATGACTCGCTGCAGCATGCGAGTTATCTCCCGCCCGGAATCTTCATTCCGGGCATGTTCTTCGTGTCAGCGCCTTTGTCGCGGCTCATATCCATCCCGGGCATGTTTTTCAAAGCCTTGTCGCCCGAGCCCATGTTGCCGATCATCGACTTCATCACCTCGGCCAGATTGGATTCGGAATCGAGGAGGAATTGCGCCGAGGTCACCACACGCTGCCCGGCGCTTACGCCGGACAGAACTTCCGCGTAGTCGCCGACTGTACGACCCACCTCGATGTCGTTGGGCATGAGCTGGCCGTTCCCCATGTCGACGAATACGAGCGTCCTTTCTCCGGTTTGCACGAGCGCAGAGCGGGGTATGGTGAGCGCGGGCTGATTCGCGGTCGTAAAGTTGACCGTCGCAAACATCCCAGGCTTGAGCCGGCCATCCGCGTTGGGAATGGTTATCCGCGCCTTCACCGTTCTCGCTTGCTCGGCCAAAGTGGGATACAGGTAAGTGACACGCCCGCCGACGAGGCGACCGGGGTAGCTCGCCAGCTCGACGGTTGCGGCGGTTCCGACAGCGACATGGCCGGCTTCTTCTTCTCGTAACTGAGCCTCGACCCAGACGTCCGACAAGTCGGCGATGGTATAAAGCTCTTCTCCAGCTTGCACCGCTTGCCCTTGCACTACTTTCTTGTCGAGGACGACACCGGACGCCGGTGAAAAAAGAGTCACGGTTCGGATCGGCCGGCCGCTGCTCAGCACTTCATTCATCTGGGACTCGGACACATCCCACAGGCGCAGCCGCTCCTTGGCCGCGCTGAGCAAATCGGTTGACGTGCCGGGGACACCGGGAACCGAGCTGCCGCCGATCGTTCTCGAAAGACGCCGCGCGAGTAGCAGTTCCTGTTCCGCGGCGACCAATTCGGGAGAGAAAATGGCGGCCAGAGGCTGGCCTCGTTTGACAGCCTGCCCGGCGAAGTTCACGTAAAGGTGTTCGACGTACCCGCTGAATTTCGGGGTCACCTTCGCGAGGCGTGACTCGTTCACCGCGACGATACCCGCGGTACGGACTTGATACTCCAGCGGGCGCACCTGAACCAGACCAAACGTGATCCCGAACTGCCGGATTTGCTCCGGCGTGATAAGAATGGACCCTGCCGTCGCCGGCGTCATTCCCGGCATCGAAGCCATCGCCGACGACGAGCTGGATGAAGCTGTCGTCGCGGTCACTGATGAATTCTTGCGCCTATTATTCGCGAATACGAGCAGCGCGATCACAACCGCCAGTACGACGGCTGACGACACCAGCGTCGTGCGGCGGTACCATGGACGTGATCGCCTGGCGACCGATGTCGAATCACCGCTGGCAGCGGGGTCGCTCTTCAGGGGTATTCGCGCGACCGGATTCCTGATTGAGTGCGGAGTCATCGCAGAACCCCCGACCCGACTACCTTCTCGAGCTCAGACAGGCTTTTGGCGAAGTCCGCCAGCGCTCGATAGTAGGTCGTCTGATACGTGAACAACGTGTTCTGATTCGTCAGCACCGACAGCAAGTCGGCTTTTCCGGACTGGTAGCTGGCGAGGGAAGACGTCGCCGCCGCGCTGCCCTCCGGAAGAATGGCTTTGACATAGAGCGCCAGTTGCGTCCGCTCTCTTTCCAGATCGCTCACGATTCTCGCGATGTCGGATCGGATAGAGTTGATTTGCGCCCGTCGATCCGCTTCCATTGCCGACAGCTCCGAACGCGCTTCAGCAACCTCCTGGGCCTGTTTGCTTCCCTTGTGAATCGGAAGCGGAACGGAGATGAGGGCCGTGATCATATCGGGTCTGGAGTTGCGCTGGCCGTACTGGAGCGAAAGATCGAAGTCGGGGCGGAATTCCTTGCGGGCCAACGCAACTCGTGCCACCTGCGCCTGGATCAGCGCTTCGCTTGCGTGCAGCATTGGATTTTGCTGGAGGGCCAAATCCTGAAGGTCCGACACGGCCGGGATCGGTGAGCCGTCCGCCCGCGCGCCGAGCGTCTGCGCGGCGAAGCGAATCTGTGACGGGTCGGCGTCAACGGCGGCGCGTGCAATTCGCGGCGGGATGAGGGGTGAGAGAGGCGTGGTGCCTTCTCTGTCGAGATCCGCGTTCAGGGCCGCCAATGTACTGTGTCGCCGTTCCAGCAGCCCGCTCGCTGTTTCTCCGAGACGAGCTGCGTCCACGCGCGCCTTGAGAACATCCGCTTGATTGCCCGAGCCCACCGCGAAATGGGCTTCCGTGACCTGAATGACATCGCCAAGTACCAGCCGATTCTGTTCGGCGATATCGATGGCGCGATCGAGGTAAGCCAACTCGAAGTAATTGCTGCGAATATTTCGAGCGACCTCGAGGCGCGCCGCCTGGAATGTCGCTGCTGCCGCCTCCGCTTCGCGTTCCGCGACCTCGCGGCGGAGCCCTACCTTTCCGGGGTAAGGGATGGTCTGGCTTATCCCTATCACTTTCATTGTCATGTTATCGCCGGGCGCGGACATTCCCCCCATCGCGTTTGCTGACATCGTCCCCAGTGGCAGATTCATGATGCCCGCCATCAGCATCGGATCGGCCCACGCTGAGGCGGGTCCGATTCGCGCTCGCGCGGCCAATACACGTTCCCGCGCGGCGCGGATCGACGGATTCACCGAGTCGGCGCGGGCCAGGAGTGCTTCAAGAGACGCGGAGTCCACCCTCTGCCCGTCGGCAGTGGGGGCAAACGCGATTAGAGCAGCCAGCGTAAACGCCACCGTATAGCGAGCCGTAAAGTTCGCGACCTGTTGCGATATGTTTTCCAGCATTGGGTTTTCAGTTGAAGTCCACTGCGCAAGTCAGACTGAAGCGTCTGAGGCGCCTTTTGCCGCGCACCCATTCGGGTGTGCGGTTACAACTTTCCAGTTGTGAAGTGGACTACGCCCGAGGAGGAGGGAGCTCGGGAGCGGAGCTTACAGACGGCGGCGTTAGCCACGTCCATGCGGTGATTGGCCCGTGACGAGCAGTGATTGCTTCGACCTGAGCGACGGTTGATGCGACCGCGGCTGGCGAGCATGGCACCATTGACTGGCACCCGTCGGGGGCCCACGGGAATCTGCATGGGGCCGGCAAAGATTGCGGGTGCGTTCCAGGATTCTGCGACAAGACCTGGGCGGAATGACTGGAATCCATCCGCATCCCCGCCATCGAGCCACCACTCCTGGCAGAGTCACAGGCGAATCCGCTCGTGACCAGAACGAATGCCACGAGGCAAAGGGTTGCCACAAGACCGGTGAAGCGGGAAGCGCGTCGCATGATGTACATGATACACTGACGCGTCCATAGCCGGAAGGGTGACCCACCCCGCGCATCCGCTCTCGCTATAAACGCTCTCGGAGCGTTCATGATCGTTCCGCTGAGCGTCGCTGCGCGTGGTGACCGGCCTCATCGAGTCACTGACTTTTGCCGGCTATCGTCTTCGAGACGACCAGTGAATCGCTCGAATCTTCCAAATCCCTTTAGTGCGGCTCAGCACCATCAATTCGGTCCCAACGCTATCGACGTCGCGGCCTTTGAATTTCCCGACACTCGTTGAGGTCGACACCACCCACGCGACACTTCCCTGCTGGGCGTAGCTGACAACCTTCGTCTCACCGCGGACGCCTTTCGCAAACTCGATGTCCTCGGCCAGGTGATGGGCGAGATACTGCGCCCTGTCCTCGACGTCTCCACCTTCCAGCACGCGGATATCCGAGGCAATCAACTGCCTGACAGCCGCGGTATCACCGCGCTGAATCGCGTCATGGAAACGTGCCACGGTCCGCGTCACGCCAGTCGAGTCGGACCTCGGGCTGATCGAGATATCGGTCAGGGTTCCGGTCCAGTGTGACTCGCCAATTGGCAGTAGGACCAATAGCAGGATGATATTGAAGAGATTCATAGGATCAGTCGACTAGTGAGGGACAACCGCGGCGGGCCGCGTGGTCATCTGGAGCGTGATTTTATGGGAGCGCGATGGGAGAGCTCTCCTGTTGATGGGATCGCGTCCCCAGAAGAGTTAGGCGGAGGCCAACCGCTTATTGAGCTTGTCAATTCTCTTTTGTGCTACGAGAAAAATTGCGACGCCACGTTCACGGATGTCCGCCATGTACCGCTTTGGCTTCGATGGTGCGGGTGATTCGTTCTTTCAGGCGAGCATCCCGCGTAAGGAGAAAGAGAGCCAGATTGTTCTCCGTGATCAGCGAGGCCGGCATCACCCAGTTGATCTTCATCCCAGGAGGAGAAACGCTGGTGGTGTCCAGCTTGTCGGTATCCCGTCCCAGCGCGACGGCATCAGCATATAGGTATGCCTGCAATTCCCCACCGGGCAGGCGGTAGGACATGCCCGTCGGCCCCATGAAGGGCTGCCTGATCGGTCCGTTGCGGACAGCATTCACCCCCGCTCGACGCAACGCCATTTCCAGATCACTGAGACTCCAATTAAGCCGGCCCGCGCCAGGCACAGTGTCTTCTGGTCGGGGTCTCGCTGAAGCCGGCGAAACGCTCGGCTGCACGACCAGTGAGTCAGGAGCATGGGAGCGATCTGATTTCCCGCAAGCGCTCACAATCGCCTGAAGAACGAAAAGCGTGAAAAAAATCTTTTTGGTCACGTCTGGCACCACAGTCGCGTATGCAGGAGTCGTGCGAGCAGTAACCATTCTCGAGGAGCAATTTTCATGACGATGCCACACCAGCACGCGGAGTCATCCACCACGAGTCCCAGCGACAGCATGGGCCGCGGCAAGCAGACGATGATGATGAAAGGGTCCTACGTCCGCTTCGCTGCCATGATCGCCGTGTCGACGGCGGTGATGTTCGCTCTCATGTACTCACTCGTGCTCGAGGCCGACCATGTGCGGTTCGCGGACACGCGCTTCTTCATGGCGCTCTACATGGGCGCCGCGATGACCGCCATCATGTTGGCCTTCATGCTCGGCATGTATCACAACAAGCGGGCCAACGCGGCCATCTTCGTCGGTGCCGCAGTCGTCTTTGCCCTCTTCCTCTACCTCGCGCGCAGCCAGCGCACGATCGGCGACGTGGCGTACATGAAGGCAATGATACCGCACCATTCGATTGCGATCCTGACGAGCTCGCGGGCTCAGATCACCGACCCGCGCGTGCGCAAGCTGGCCGACGGGATCATCTCGTCCCAGCGCCGCGAGATCGCCGAGATGGACAGCCTGATTCGCGACCTCCAGCGCCGGTGACCTTGAGGTCAAGGCCGGGCGAGCCTTTGGAGAAGTCGGACTTTATGGGTAAAGCGCACTCACGCGCCTCCCGCTGACGGCCTCGCGTGCGCACTCTCACTTAATCGCAGTGAAGATCGACCACGCGCCAAGCACGATCAGAAGAGTCCCCGTCCACCGCGGCACCTGGTCCGCGTATGAAGCCAGTCGAACAAGAGCCTCGCGCGCTCTCGCGGAGTAAACAGCGAGGACGAGCGGGAATGACAACGCGAGCCCGAAAGTCCCCATTGCCCAGAAACCACGCGCGATGTTCGCGGCGCCAAGATTCGCCGCGAAGAGCACGGCCAAGAGCGGGGTCGCGCAGGCTGGAATATTGAGGCCGAACAGGAGTCCGACGGCAGCCGCGCTCGGCGCGCGACCCAATTTCGGTCC
>JBBQFZ010000047.1:0-18821 GCA_038322455.1 Gemmatimonadales bacterium
TCCCCGTGACCGCCGCCTTGAGGTCGATCCAACCCCGGTGAATCTTCGCAGCCACACTGCCGGTTGTCTCCGGTACGCCCCCGAGCCGGCGCACCTCGGTTTGCAACTCAGCCGCGGACCGCTCGATGCTCTGCAGGCGAGAGGTAAAGAGTGCTTTTGCCTCGGGGTTCTTCACGGCGGCCGCAGCGGTCCGGAAGCCGTTGACGCCGTCTTTGCAGGTTTCGATCAGGTCGTTGAGGACCGATACCGTCGCCTTATCGTCTCGTACCATAGTCGTGCTCCTGGGAGGGGTGACATGTCTTCCTCGGGCACGGCGCGTGCCCGGCTGCGCAAATACAGGGAATTTCCGTACCGATGTCAGCCGGCGTTAGCGGGCCCCACGAATCGCGGCATTTGCTGCGGGCACCAGCTGCGAGTCCCCCCGAGCTGGCATCGCTCGAATCGCGCGGTGCGTTGTGACTTTTCGGCGCTTGAGGACGTTCTGCAGCGCGGGTTATTACTCATGCGCGCCGGAGGAAAGAGTGTATATTGTACTCTACATTACACTATACGCTCCCCAGCAATGAGTTTGACCAACTGACAAGTCGGGTCCGCCGGTGCTCGGCGTGTCGCTGTTGCACATTCGAAAGCCTAGGGGTCTCCGCCAGCCGATTTCGGCAGGGGTCCGTGAACGAAATGCAGGGAGCTTCGCTCGCCATGCATTGTCGCTCGAGCCGTACGGTAAGGCAGAACTGTTTGCCGCTGAGTCTCTACATATGATGAATGCCACGTTAGCGCCCGGCCTGATCGCCTGTCTCCGTTCGCCCGTTGGGGCGGTGCGGAGCGACTAAACGCGACGCCGCCTATCATGGAAACAGCGCAGCAACTAGCGAATCGACTGCTCGATCGCGAGACCAACGCGGGAAATGCAGATACGACCAGGGCATCTGCTGCCGCTCGCGCCGGGGAGAAGCTCTATCGCGCGCTGTCGCGGTGGATCGGAACCGACGGATGTCACGCGCTGTTCACGCGCGCTCGCGCGCAACAGCTCGCTAGCCACGAGCCTTTGGACTCGCTGCAGCTTCGTCCTCGGCATGAGCCATACATCGCGGGTGCCGAAGAGACAATCGGCGAATACGGAAATGACGCCACCGCCAACGCGATTGAAGCGATGATCGTTGCCATGATCGAGCTGTTGGGGCGACTCATTGGCGTGGACATGGCAAGCAATCTCATCGAGCAAAGCTTGTCCGACTTCGCGCCCGACAACTCGGTTCCCGCCAAGAGGAGAGCAAGAGCGTGACGAAAGACGAGCGTTCAGTGATTCGAACTCTTGGTACGGGCGTCCGGGGGTTTGACAAAGTGTTAGGAGGTGGACTGCCGGAGTATTCCTTCAATCTCGTGGCCGGTGGCCCGGGCTCTGGCAAGACTACGTTGGCCCATCAGATCGTGTTTGCCAATGCGACCGGGACCAAGCCTGCGCTCTATTTTACCGTGCTTGGCGAGCCGACGCTCAAGATGCTGCGGTACCAGAGGCAGTTCTCTTTCTTTGACCCTAAAGTCGCTGGAGCTGCTGTCCAGTTCGTCAACCTCACCGAGGAGGTTATGGATGGAGACCTGGGCGCGGTACTGGAGAAGATCGTAGCTGAAGTCGAACGCACGAAGCCGGGGATCGTCGTCGTCGATTCGTTCCGAACGATAGTTGGGCGGATTAGCAGGTCCGAAGAGGAGGCAGCGTTCGGACTGGATCGATTCATTCAACGCCTTGCCCTTCACCTCACCACCTGGGAAGTGACGTCCTTCCTGCTCGGCGAGTACGCCGAAGAGGAACAGAGAAATCCGGTCTTCACGGTTGCCGACGGCATATTCTGGCTATCGCAGGCCACCGATCGAAACTCCGTTGTTCGAAAGCTTCAAGTAGTCAAAGTACGAGGCAGTGAGCCAATGCCCGGCCTGCACACGTTTCGAATCACCAATGCGGGTCTGGAGATCTTCCCGCGCATTCCGGAGCAGACAGGTTCCCGAGTCACGCACAAGCGAGCGCGACAGTCTACCGGCGTCGAAGGTCTGGATGAGATGACGATGGGCGGAGTGGTCTCAGGCGATGCAGTAATGCTCACCGGTCCTGCCGGCAGCGGCAAGTCAACCATCGCTAATCAATTCATCTGGGCGGGCCTCGAAGCGGGCGAGACCGGAGTCATCGCGGTGTTCGAGGAGTATCCGGAGGAGTACCTCGCGCGTGCCAACGCAAGGGATCCAAGGGTTGGAGAAATGATACGTGCGGGAAAGCTCGACCTCATATATCTGCGTCCGCTCGATTTGTCGGTGGACGAAGCGCTCCACGCGATCCTCGATTCAGTGAAGCGCCTGAAGGCGAAGCGCGTTGTCATCGATTCGCTGTCGGGTTTCGAGGTCGCTCTTGCACCTACTTTCCGTGAGGATTTTCGCGAATCACTATATCGTCTGGTCGGAACGTTGACGGCAACCGGCGTCACCGTGTTCATGACGGCGGAGGTCGTGGAAGGATTCTCCGATGTACGGTTCACGTCACAGAAGGTATCGTTCATTACCGACGAGATAATCATCCAGCGGTACATAGAGATGGAGGGGGAGCTGCGGCGCGTAATGGCCGTCGTCAAGATGCGCGGGAGCGACCACAGCCACGAGATCAGAACATACGAGCTCACTCCCAAGGGGGCGCGAGTGGGGCCGGCACTGACCGAGTACGACGGAATCATGACGGGCGTGCCGTCTCTCCGTGACAAGTCCGCCGCGGTGTCGGCGAAACGAGACGTCAAGCAATCGAAACCCGGTGTGTTGCCAGCCAAACCTTCGGCGGCAAAACGGCGCAAGTAACGAAAGCGGGTTCTGCCATGCGTTCTGTCGGGGGAGGCGATCAGAATGTCGCGCTTTCAGTGCATGTGGCGCTTCACAGATGCCTGGAACAGGGGCCAGTCCCGTTTGCAATTACTCGCGGCCCCACGCACGCACTCCTCTACGCGAATGCCGCGTTCTGGCGCTTCGCCGCGCTGAGTGATGAAGGGGGAATCGCGCTACCGATCGCTTATGCCTTCACCGAATCAACGAGGGATGCCCTGACAGCGATCCTCGATCGAGCATTCCTCGGCGCAGCCGAGCGCGTCGATGATCGCCTGAACGATGGTCGGGATGACGGAAGCGGATGGAAGTGCTCCGTGTGGTCCGTAGTCGCACCGGACGGGAAGACGGAAGGTCTCGGCATAGAGCTACGCGAAGCACGACACCCCGACGGCGCGCTCGACCTCCAACGACAGATCGCCGAACAGATGTTGCTTGGCGCGCTGCGTGAGCGTGGCTTCGCCGAGGAAGCAGAAAAAGCGTCCGAAGATCGTCGCGTGCTTCTCGTGCAGGCCGAGGGCGCGCGGGCCGAGGCAAACGCGGCAAACCTCGCCAAGGTCTCGTTCCTCGCGAACATGAGCCACGACCTGCGCACGCCGCTCAATGCCATTCTGGGCTACGCGGACCTGCTGGAAGTGCTGGTTCACGGGGCGCTGACGGCTGAACAGGAGAATGATGTCGCGCGCATCAAGCGCAGCGCGCGCTACCTGACCTCGCTGATCAACGACATTCTGAATTTTGCGAAGATCGAGGCGGGCACGCTGGATCTGAGAATTAGCGAAGTCTCGGTGGGTGCAATGATCAATTGGCTGGAAGAAGTGCTTCAGCCGCAGCTGAACGCGCGTGGGCTGACCTTCTCCCAGTCGGACTGCGGTGGCTTCGTCCACGCGGATCCGCAGAAGCTCAAGCAGGTCCTGCTCAACCTGATGACGAACGCCATGAAATTCACGCCAACCGGCGGGATTTCCATCGGCTGCAGAAAGACGGATTCGATCGTGTCAATCGAGGTCATCGATACAGGCCCCGGCATTCCCGAGGATCAGCTCGAACGAATCTTCGAGCCGTTCATTCAGGTGAACAGAAGCCTCACTCAGGTCAGTGACGATGGTGTGGGCCTGGGGCTGGCCATCAGCCGGCACCTGGCCCGCGCAATGGGTGGGGACATTACGGTGCGAAGCACTCTTGATCGGGGCTCGGTGTTCGCATTGGCGCTGCCCCGGGCGCCGGATCCGGGGACCTGATGTTGAGGGCTTGAGGCGAAACTCACTCTGCGGCACTTTAATTCGACGCTTCACCTGGTAACCCATGCCGACGACTAAGGCGCGGAAGCGGGATGTATCCCGGGCGATCAACGCGCTTCGCAGAATGGTGCGTAGCCTTCGCTCCGCGGCCGAGACTGTGGAGCGGGAGCTCAATATCAGCGCGGCACAGCTTTTTGTCCTTCGCGAACTCGCCAACCTCCCCGACCAATCGGTGAAGGATCTCGCGGCCGTAACCATGACTACCCACAGCACCGTCTCCCAGGTCGTTGGCCGGCTCATATCCAAGAGGCTGGTGACCCGAACGCCCGACGAGCTCGACAAGCGTCGCTCGGTTCTTCGCCTCACCCGCCAGGGAAACACCCTTCTTCGGAAAGCGCCGCGAGCGATCCAGGAGGATCTCGTCGACGGCTTTGCATTGCTGGCGCCACGGGAACGCCGCAGCCTTGCGGTCGGGCTCGAGAAATGGCTCGTCGCGTCAGGCCTCTCCGGTGTCCGGCCCGAGATGCTGTTTGAGAAGCCTCTGCTGCCGCTCAGAAAGCGGGTCCCAGAGGGGAAAAAATGAAAAAAGGGCATCGAAAGATGCCCCTTTTTCAGTCCAACCGCTTATCACCTGATTTGGAGGGTGCAGGTGATCACACCTGGAGCTTCACGACGTTGCGCAAGCGCAGCCGTTCCACAATTTGCCGCTGTTCCCTTCCCCACATGTTGGACGATTTCGGGCGGGGACGGGTAACATGCGTCGGTACCGACGCATACAGTTAAAGCGCGATTTGCGCGATTTAACCTTTGGCGTCGGGCGCTTTGGGCGGCTCGTCCGGCACCGGAGACAGCTGAATCCCGCCTTCCGCTTTCCGCATCATCGCGACGAATGAGGCGGCCGCGTCCGGCTCGAATTCGGTCCCGGCGCGCTCTTCGATGTAGGTGAGCACGCGTGCGGACTCCCAAGCGTCGCGGTAGGGACGGCGGGTGCGGAGCGCGTCGTACACGTCGCACACGTGCACGAGGTTGCTCGCCTTGTGACAGTCGCGTGGATAATGACGTACCGGATAGCCCTGTCCGTTGATCATGATGTGATGCTCGTGCGCGACAGCCACCGCCAGGTCGAGCCGTCGTCCGCTGTCGATGATCAGCTTCGCGCCGGCCGCCGGATGACCGTGCATCACGGCGCGCTCTTCGTCGGTGAGTTTGCCCGGCTTGTTCAGTATTTCCTGCGGAATGCTCACTTTCCCGAGATCGTGGAGCAGGCCGGCGATTCCGAACGTCCGCACGTCCTGCGCGGCCAGGCCAACTGCCTCGGCAAGCGCCATCGTCAGGACGGAGACGTTCAAAGAATGTGTAGTCGTGTACTCGTCGAATTCCTTGAGCTGCAGCAGCGGCAGGATCATTTCCTGGTCGCCGTGCATCGCCATGGACAGCGAACGCACCACGGCTTCCGCCTCCGCGAGGGGAAGCTTGCCGCGATCCAGGACCTCCCGGTGCATTGACTGGATCGACGCGGCTTCCTCGCCGAGTGAGTAAAAGGTTGTTGCGATTGGAGCCTCCGCCTGGAAGCTCGCCTCGATCTCACGGGTATCGCCGCGGATGCCGAGCGTTCCAACTTTGATGGCGGCCGAGCGGGGTCGGGCTTCGGCGGAATCGATCACCGAGAGAGTGATGCGCGCCATCATCTCTTCGAGAAATTCCTCGTACTCTTCCCTGGTCACGGTATTCGCGAGCTCCATCCGCTGCACTCCGGCCTGCGCGAGTCGCGTTCCCCATTCCCAGTCGCCGAGCTCGCGGAGCGCTTTCTCGCCGTAGATGGTCTCTTCGCCGAGGAATGAGAAGCGGGGCGTGGGATCGAATTGCTGAAGATCGCGCAGGCAGCGGTAGGAGCGATCCACAGCCCGCTCGCGCGCTGGATGGCCATCCTGATAAAGGGCCATCGTGGACACCGCCTGCCCGAACGACACCAGGAAACGAATCGGATCGCTCATGTCTGACCCGGACCCTTGCCAACCGCGGCGCGACTGCGGGCGACCTTTGCGCGTACCTCGGAATCTTTGCTCTGTTCGGCAAGGACGATCGCCGTCCTTGCCGCGGGGTCGTCCCGCCACCCGCTCGCGATCATGCTCAGTGCGGCGAGCATCTCCGGCGTAGAGGGGCGCAACTTTGGCCGCCGCTGCCACCGCGCTTCGGCGAGGACGTGTCCCAGTAGCCACGCCAGCGTCTGCGGAGTGCGTTGCTGGGAGATTATGCGGATGCACATCGTGCGGAGCTGGGCATCCAGGTTGTAGCGATCCACGCGCTGGCGCATCAGCTCCGCCGCGCCAGCCGGAATCTTTTCCTGCGCCGCGGTCAACCCGACGAATACCACCCGGTCGTCCTCGTCGGCGAGCGCTGCCAGCGCCGCGGTTTCCCGGGTTGCGGGGTCCCGAAGCAGAAGCCTCGCTGCTTCGCGCCGAACGAGGGGGTCCGGGCTAGTGAGGTATTCGACGGCAGAGAATCCGGCGGGGCTACCACCCAGGCGACCGAGGAAAGCCAGGAGCTCACGTTGAACGAGTGGGGGCGCTTGGCCGATTCGCGCGGATACGTGCGCGCCGACGTCCTCTCCGAGGGACTGGATGAGATCGTAAAAGTGGGTGCGCGTTTTCGCATCTTCGTACACGATCGAAGCGGCAAGGAGCGAAGGAACCGCGGGCAGTCCGATGCGCCTGGCAAATCGGGCGACTAGTGGCAGATCGACGCGGTCCTGGTCGAGCAGAGAATCGAGGGTCCGCTCCCCAACGAGGAAATCCCAAACCGGTGCGGCGGCATCGGCGTTGGGTGCCCGCTCCACCAGATCCAGAAGTACATCAACCCGTCCTTGCTTCCACAGTCCGATCATCGCCGTTCGTACCTGGGGCCCCATCGCACCCACCTCAATCGCGATTTGAATCATTCGATTGGGCTCGCATTCCGTCGGAAGCGCCTCGCTGGGAGCTTTCTCGCTGACATTCCTCAGACTCGACATGGTCTCGAGGACCTGCCGATAGCCCTCCGGATTCGGATCGTCGAGGCTCCACTCGTCCACCAGGCGACGCATCACATCGCGGACGGTCGGATCCGTTTTCTGGCGAGGCCCGCCGGAAGACGGGTGGTGTGCCAGCTTCGACAGCATCCGCAGCATCGAATGCGAAACGGTTTGTCCCTCGGCCGCGGACGCAGCCTTGACGAGATCGATCACGGCTTCAACGGTGATGCCCTGCGAAGCATCGAGAAGAAACTTTCTGCGCTGCACTTTGTCGCCGCCCATCTCGAGCAGTTTTTCGAGAGTCGATCCCTTGAGCGAGCCGACCAGCCGCGAAACTCTCCGCTGCAGCCCCGCGGCCTCGGGTCCATCCGCCGATCGCAGCTCCTCTCCGATTTGGAGCAGATACCCCACGATCACCTGGTCGTACGCATCCTCGCGTTGGTGCTCGTCGATTGCGCGCGCCACCGTGGCCGGCTCGAGGGACTCGTTGTCGTCGGAATCCTTGAGCTCGGTTGATCCGCCCGACGTATCCGAGACGAGCGCGGCGCGAGCAAGGCCGATCCAAAGCTGCGTCGACCGGCCGGCGGCCATCTGATCCGGGCTTGGCGGTTCGGGGTTTCCGTCATCCTCGATCAGCTGAAGGCGATCGTACGTGAGGGGGAAAAATCTCACGTGCTCCCACAGGTCACCCACCCTATCGAGGTCGTGGCCGATCGGGTTCTCGGTTCTGACGGGGTCAGTCGCGAGCTCTGTGAGAGCCTGCGCGAGCTCCTCCCGCTCGATGCCGCGTAGCAGCTTCAGTGCGCCGACGTGATGATTGTGCAGCTTCTGCGCGAGCTCCTTGAGCACCGGATTGAGAGGATCCGTCGCGACGCCCTCGATGATCAGCTGCCGTCGAGCGACGCCGATGGAAAGCGAGTCACGATTCTCATCGAACAAAAGGGCAAGCCGGTTCGCCACACCGTCGATCGCGATGTCGAGGAGCGGATGCCTCAGGGGATAAATTGCGTGCTTGTTGAGGGTGATCGAAAACTCGACCAGAAAATCCGACAGCTCGCGCGACAAGGCCGCGACCGGCGGGCGCGATGCGGGAGGCGCGGGAGCAGACGGCGGGATCGTCTGGGGCGGATTCGTCATGCTGGCGGTAAGAGTAACTTTTTTTGATGTCCGGCAACACATACTCGACGCGCTGGAGGGTGCTCGCGTTACTGGGAGTTGCGGAGCTTTTGGGGATGTCGCTCTGGTTTGCGGCCAGTGCGGTGTCGCCTCAGCTCCGCTCTATCTGGGGACTAACCTCCGGCGAGGTCGGCTGGCTCACGACCATCGTCCAGCTAGGCTTCGTATGCGGAACCGCGGTTATTGCCGTGCTCAATCTCGCCGATCTCATCCCGGCGGGGCCGCTATTCGCGGCGTCGGCCCTCCTCGGCGCGACGGCAAACGCTGCGCTCCTCGCCGTTCCGGGGTACCCTTCCGCGCTGGTGACCCGATTTTTTACGGGATTCTTTCTGGCTGGCGTTTATCCGCCCGCGATGAAGATGATCTCCACGTGGTTTCGCGCGGAACGCGGGCTCGCCATTGGAGTGATAGTGGGCGGCCTCACCGTCGGAAAGGCGATGCCTTACCTGGTTCGCGCGATCCCGCATGTCGGGCTCAGGCCTGTCGTGCTTACGTCCAGCCTTGGCGCGGTGGTCGCCGCCGGCCTGGTCACGTTCGGATATCGAGAGGGCCCGTTTCCGTTCACGTCGCGGCCCTTTTCCTGGAATCACGTCGTGGACGTCGTGCGCGTGAAAAAGTGGCGTCTCGCAACCGCCAGCTATCTGGGGCACATGTTCGAGCTCTACGCGTTCTGGACGTGGGTTCCGGCTTTCCTGGCGGCCAGCGTCGCTGCCGGCGCGGGCGGGCGATTCCGCGCGCCGAGGCTCATATCTCTACTCGCGTTCGCGACGATAGCAATCGGCGGAGCGGGGTCGGTGTGGGGCGGACTCTTTGCGGACAAGCGGGGGAGGGAAAGGCTGGTTACCATCTCCCTCATTGTGAGTGGAAGCTGCTGCCTTCTCAGCGGACTGCTGTTCGGGCAGGCGCTGTGGGTGCTCGGAGCACTCTCGATGACCTGGGGCTTTTTTGTCATAGCCGACAGCGCGCAGTTCAGCGCGCTCGTAACCGAATCGGTCCCAACCCACGCCGTTGGCACCGCGCTCACAATCCAGACCTCGGCCGGCTTCCTTCTTACCATGCTTCCGATGCAGCTGATTCCGATGATTGCCCAGCGCTCGGGTTGGCGGTGGAGTTTCGCCATTCTCGCCCTTGGCCCCATCGCGGGAATCGGGGCGATCAGAAAGCTCGCTCGTTTGCGCCGGTTCGAGGCGGTTGGCGCTATTTTGTCGAAGTCGAGCTAACTCTTTCCCCACAGGAAATTGCCCATGCCCATGTACAAGGAATTCAAGGATTTTCTGCTGAAGCAAAACGTCGTCGCCCTGGCGATTGCCGTCGTCATCGGCACCGCGCTGGGCGCTCTGGTGAAAGCGCTGGTGGACGATTTCATCATGCCGATAGTCGTCGCCATAGGCCCGGGTGGCGACTGGCAGAAAGCGACGTGGAGCGTGGGATCCGTGAAGTTCGGCATCGGCGATTTCATCGCCGCGGTCATCAACTTCATCATCATCGGCATCGTCGCTTGGCGCATCTCCAGAATATTCATCAAGCAGGAAGCGGTTGCCCCGGTGAAGACTTGCCCTTACTGCCGGATGTCGATGGACCCGGCCGCGACACGGTGCCCACACTGCACCAGCCAGCTGGCGCAGGCTTAACAATGTGCTAGCGCGCGTAGCCGAGGGCTGCGCGCACCTCCGCTAGCAGCGTTTCACCCGTAAAGGGCTTCTGAAGATAGGCGGTGGCTTTTGCCACGTCCCTGTCTGGAAAAATCTCTTCCTTCGGATAGCCGGACATGAAGAGAACCCTCATGTCCTGGCTCAGCTCGCAGAGCTCCTCCACCATGCCGCGACCCCCGAGGTTGGGCATGGCGACATCCGTGAGAACGAGGTCGATCTCACCGACGTGGCCGGCTGCGAGGCGGAGGGCTATGGCGCCGTCCGCGGCGTCGAGGACTCTATACCCCCGATGCGAGAGAATTTTCTTGGCGAGCGCCCGCAGCGCGGCTTCGTCTTCCACGAGGAGGATCGTCTCGCTGACGCGCGGAGCTCGTGCTGCAGCGCCAGCCGAGGATTTTCCTACGGTCGCGCGCGGGGTTTTCCTTCGTAGACTGGCCTCCGCCGCGGCGAGGTCGAATGGCTCGAGCTTCGACGATGCGAGCAGCTGTCTGGCAAGGATAGAGGCGCGCCTGGACGCTCCCTGAATTTCGTTCAGCTCCTCCGCGCTTTCCGGATCCTCGCCTTTGGAGGCAAGCAGAAACTCGGCGTTGATCTGGATGACGGTGAGCAGATTGTTCAGTTCGTGCGCGACGAAGCTGGCGGTTTTGTTGGCTTCTTCCAGTGCCCGGGAGCGGGAATGGACCTCGACGGATTCCTGCTTTTTGCGCGGCACGGAGCGGCGGGCGGATTTTTTCAGGCTTGAATCCCTCGATTTGCAGAGCTCGACTGTCTTTGAAACTAATCGAGACTATCGGGGGGAAGAATCCACTCGCTCCCTAAACACTTGGCGTAGGTACATACCCTGCGCCAATATTGACGGGTGCCGGCTGCTCTCAAACATGGCGATTTCCAGGCGATGGTCGAATCCGCGCCGGAAGCCATCGTCGTTTTCGACTTTGAGCATTTCCTCTACCTCAATCGGTTCGCGGCCGAGCAGTTGGGGTCCGAATCCGAGTCGCTCGTCGGACAGCAGATCATGAAGTTCGTCCATCCGGAGTCGGTGGCGCTCGTTGTCACCCGACTTCAACAGCTCGCTCGCACCGGGCAGGCGGGACCACCCATGGAGGTCCGATTCGTTTCCAAAACGGGAAAGGTCATTCCTGCCGAGATAATCTCCGTTCCGATCTCATTCGACGGGCAGCCGGCGATCCTTGGATTTATACGGGACATCTCGCAAAGGAATGAAGCGGAGCGCGCATTACGCGAGAGCGAGGAGCGATTCGGCAATGCCTTCACCTATTCCCCGCATGGAATGGGAATCGTCGCGCTCGATGGCCGCTGGATGCGGGCCAACAAGTCGCTCTCTGAAATGCTCGGCTATTCCGACGAGGAGCTGCAGGGGCTAACCGTGCGCGCGGTGACGCATCCCGAAGACGCGGCAGAGGATGTCGTTCTGACTCAACGGCTCGTTTCGGGCGAGAGCAACACCTACAACAGGATCAAGCGGTACTACCGAAAGGACGGGGAGATGATCTGGGTCTCGCTCGCGGTTTCGGCCGTGCACGACCTCGCGGGAAACCCCATTTACCTCATCGGCCAGGTGGAGAACATCACCGCGCGGCGTAAGCTTGAGCGACTGAGTCTTCAGGCTGAGCGATTCGCCGGGGTAGTGGAGACTACGATTGCGGTCGCCCACGAGATGAACAATGTGTTGACGGTTCTCACAATGAACGCCGAGCTCCTGGCTTCCGATGCCGCACCCGAAGAAATTCCCGAGGTAGCTGCGGCGATACTATCCGCATCGAATCGAATCGCGGCGACCGTCAAGCGGCTGCGCAACGTTGCGGACATGAAATCAGTTGCGTACATGGGCGAGAAAAAGATGCTGGATCTCTCCTCGACGCGTCCAAAGCCCAGAGGCGGCAGCAGGTAGGGTCCGGAAGGAATCATCAGGCGTCGAGTCATGCTGTCTGGCTGCCCAAAACGTGTGTTCGTACATTAGCGCATGCCCAAGCCTGACGAAGCTCCTCTCGTCGGCCGGAGCGCAGAGCTCGCGCTGCTGTCGAAGACGATCGACGAAGCCGCGAAGGGCGCGGGGCGATCTGTCTTCCTGGTCGGCGAAGGCGGAATTGGAAAGACGCGTCTTGCGGCAGCGGCCGCCGAGCGGGCGTCGAAGCGGGGCTGGACTGTCGCGATCGGGCGGGCCTATCCGGTCGAAACCGGCGTTCCCTACGCGCTATTCTCCGACGCCCTGCTGCCGCTGCTGCGTAGTCTGGAGCCGACCTCGCTCGCCGTTCTCACTCGTGGAGGAGCTGCAGCGCTCGGCCACATCTTCCCGACTCTGGGACCACCCGGCGAGCGCGTCGGGGCGTCAGCGGGCGCGGATCCATCCGAGATGAAGGCCCGGCTCCTCTGGAATTTCACGCAGCTTCTAGGTCGGCTGGCCTCCAGGCAGCCGGTCTTCATCGTACTCGAGAATCTGCAGTGGGCAGACGCATCGTCACTCGAGCTGCTGCATTTCGTGGCGCGGCAGATTCAAGGCGAGAAAATTATTCTGCTTGGCACCTATAACGAAGCCGACAGCGAGCTGAACCCGGTTCTCCGGAGCACAGAGCGGTCTCTGGTTGGTCTTGGCGCTCTCATCGTCGTGCGACTCGGTCCCCTTCAGCAAGGTGATGTCGAGGAGGTGGTCCAACAGACTTTTGGTGTCGACAAAAATACCACTCGGCAATTCTCCGCGATGCTCTACGACTGGACCCGGGGCAATCCGTTCTTCGTCGAGGAGACGCTCAAATCGTTGACCGAATCGGGAACGCTGACCCAGCATGACGGCCGGTGGACGGGCTGGGATATTGACAAGCTGCAGCTGCCGTCGACTATCCGCGATGTGGTCAAAGCGCGAGTCGACCGCCTTTCAACCAACGCGCGCACGCTGGCGAATCTTGCTGCCGTGATCGGGACGCGCGCGCGGCACGAGACACTGGCCAGCGTTTCGGGATTGTCGGAGACGGACGTCATCTCGAGCCTCGACGAGCTGACTGCGCACCGGATCCTGACGGAAGCGGCGAGTGAAGATGCGATTCAATATGACTTCACGCATCCGCTGCTTCAGCAGGTCATCTACGGTGAGCTCGGACAGGCGCGCGCCCGGCAGCTGCACGCAACCGCAGCCGAAGCGCTGGAGTCGCTGTACGGCGACGCCGCGCCCTCACATGCCGACGAGCTCGCGCTGCATTTCGCGCGGGCCCACTCAAAGACATTGGCGCGCAAAGCGGTGAGTTACCTCTACGCGGCGGGACGCGCGGCGATCGAGAAATACGCGAATAGAGAGGCGGCAGACTATCTGGCGGCCGCGCTCGAGCATCTGGATAAGGACCCGACGATCGTCGACGCCCCGCGCGAGGAAATTCTCAGCACCCTCGCGCGCACCCGCCAACGTCTCGGTGAGTACGATGCCGCGATGACGCTCTGGGGGCGCGCGCGCAAAGAAGCCGTGACCCGTGGCGAGCGGGGTGTGGTCGCGGACATCGACCGCCGGATGGGATTGGCTTGCTACTGGAGCGGGCGGTTCGCGGACGCTCTGGCGCACTACGAAACCGGGCTCGTGGAAGCGGCGGCGTCGCAGGATCGTGCGACAACCGTGAGACTCCGGCTGGCGAAGGGAATTGCGCTTCAGGACCTCGGCAGGCTCAAGGAAGCCCAGGTTGAAGTAGAAGCAGCGCTCGCATCCGCTGCCGAGGGCGGAATGCAAAATGATTCGCTTCTATCGAGGGCGCACCGGGCACTTCTCCTTCTCTACACGTGGACCGGACCGCTCGATCTCGCGCGCGAGCACGGGACGCAGGCCATCGCGTACGCCGAAGCGGCGCGTCAGCGCATGCTGGAATGGACCGCGCACTGGGGGATGGCCCTGCTCGCCGGCGTGTCGGGAGACGCGCCGACCTTTCTCGAGCACCTGGATGCGAGCGACAGGCTGGCGGAGCAGATGCATTCTCCGCTGCTGCCACTGTGGTCGGCGGAGCTTCGTGTCCAGTATCACTCGGGTACTGGAGATTGGGACGCAGCGATCGAAATTGCGGAGCGCGCGATCGTTCTGGCAAAGAGCCTGAGTCAGCGCACCTTGCTGCCGCGGCTCTACGTCTGGTCGGGGCTCATTTATCTATGGCGGGGGGATGAAGACAAGGCGAAAAAGTATTTCGACGAAGCGTGGAAGCTGGCGGGGGCCGAAAAGGCGGGCTCCCTCGAAGGCGCGGGCGACCGCGCTCTCGATGTCCCTTCGATAGTTCCAGCGCATCTCGGCATGGCGTCGTGGTACATGGCAAAGGGTCAAACATCGGAGGCACTGCGGATCGGCGAGGCAGGTCTCGCGATCGCGGATCGCACGGGCTACATGGTGTGGGCCCTCCAATGGCTTCTTCCAACGATCGGTGAGGCAGCCCTCGCCGGGCGTCACTTCAAGACTGCGGCGACCCACCTGGATCGGATGAGGCGTGACGCAGGTCGCCTCAATCACAGACTCGGTCTCGCCTACGCTGATGCGTGTGACGGATTACTTGCCAGGTTCAGGGATAACGATCCGGCGCGGGCGATCGAGCTGATGTTGTCGGCCGTGGAGCAGCTCGAGGCTCTCCCGTTTCCTCCCCAGGCAGCGAGAATACGGCGACGCCTCGCCGGCGCGTACGTGGAAGTCGGCGATCGAGATGAGGGCATGCGCCAGCTGAGAAAGGCGCACGACGTCTTTGCAAAGGTCGGGGCGACCGTTGAGCTCGAGGGGACGCGAGAGGAGATGCGCGAACTCGGCCTTAGACTTCCACCCAAATCCGTGACGACCGGAGCGGCGGGATTGACGGGCCGCGAGATCGAGATCGCCCGCATGGTGGCGTCGCGGAAATCCAACAAAGAAATCGGGGGCTCCCTCCAGATATCCGCGCGGACGGTGAGCACGCACCTCTCCAACATCTTTCTCAAGCTGAGCGTGGGATCGCGCGGGGAGCTGGCGGATTTCATCCGGCAGAACGGGCTGCTCGAGGGCTAGACTCTGAGCAGGAGACGCTCGTCGAGTAGATTTTCTTCATGATCGAAGACATTCTCGCGGAGATCGAAGCAGACACCTCGCTGCGGACCGGGGAACAGTTCGCCGCGGTGACCGCTCGCTATTTCGCGTCGACGCGCAGCGGAACGGCTCAGGTCTCGACACCTCACTCGGCGGAGGAGCTGGCCCGTCGCTTTGACGAGGAATTTCCACTCGACGGACGACCGGTAGATGAGATAATCGCCCGCCTCGAGCTCGATGTCCTCCCCGATGCGAATAAGTACTACCATCCGATGTACATGGGGCATCAGACGTCCGCCCCGCTGCCTGTGGGTGTGTGGATGGAAAGCGTGATCGGCGCGCTCAATCAATCGCTCGCGGTATCGGAGATGTCGCCCACCGCCACGGCGATCGAACACCAGGTCGTCCGATGGTTCTCGAAGCTCGCGGGATACGGTGAGGAATCGGGAGGCACGCTCACCTCCGGAGGAACCGAGGCGAACTTCACGGCGATGTTGGCGGCGAGGAATGCGGCCATCCCGAATGCATGGGAAGAGGGAATTGGCGCCGATCCGCCCTGCGTAGTCTACGGAGAGCACGCGCACTACGCCGTTACACGCGCGATTGGACAGCTGGGTCTGGGAAAGCGCAGAGGTATTCCGGTTGCGTCGCGAAAGTTCAGGATGGATACCGATGTGCTTCTCGGCACGCTCGACCGTTTGCGGGAAAGCGGGAAGGGCGTGATGGCAGTCGTTGCAACGGCGGGGACCACGGCGACGGGGTCGTTCGACGACCTCGAGACAATCGGCGCGATATGCAAAGAACGCGATCTGTGGCTGCACGTGGATGGCGCGCACGGCACGAGCGCGCTCCTATCGAGTCGCCCTCCAAAGGCGCTCAACGGATTGAAGGATTCGCGCTCGCTCGCCTGGGATCCGCACAAGATGATGCTTCTGCCGCTCTCGGCGGGAATGGTGCTGACTCGGCATGAGCGCGATCTCGATCTCGCTTTCGCGCAGCAGGCGCCTTACCTCTTTCACGCGGGGAAGTCGTCGCGAGTCATCGATCAGGGAGTGCGCAGCTTTCAGTGCTCCCGCCGCGCCGATGTGCTCAAGCTTTGGGTCGTCATTCAGCGCTTTGGGGCCCGGGGTCTCGGGGCGCTGTATGATCACCTGTGCAACACCGCACGATTGCTCTTTGACGCGATAGAGGAGCGGAATGACTTCGAGAATATCCATGAGCCAGAGTCGAACATCCTTTGCTTCCGTTACGTTGGCAATCACGGAGCCCCCGACGCGAAGCAGGGCGATGCCCAACTCGGCAAGATCGACGCGCTGAATCGAGAGCTGCGCCCCCGCTACAACAAAGAGGGAAGCGGGTGGATAACTGCTACGGTTCTCGAGGGAAGGCCGGTGCTGCGCGTAACGATGATGAACCCGCGAACGGGCATCGAGCACGTGAATGCGCTGCTGAACGGACTGGCAGCCAAGGCAATGGAAATTGAATCAGGCGCCGAACTCGACGGCGTGCCGCTCGCGTCCGGCCCACGCGGTGACAGCAGCGGCGGAAAAAACCGTTAGCGCCATGATTGCCATCGACTGTGCGTAGCTGGTGCGCGCGGCGAGCAACGCCTCGAGGTACCCGACCGAGCTAGCGAGCAACACCCCGCACTGATAAGCGAAGCCGGGCATGAAGCCGCGCACCGAATCGGGAGAGAGCTCCGTGATATGCGCGGGAATGACGCCCCATGCGCCCTGCACCATGAACTGCATTGCGAATGCGCCGATCACAAGTCCGATGATGGATGGCGAGAACGCCCAGAGCGGGATCATCAGAATCGCGAGCACGAGCGCCAGCACGATCGACCGACGCCGCCCGATCCTGTCGGAGAGATAGCCGAAGCAAACGCCCCCGATGATCGCGCCGATCATCGAGAACGCGGTGAGGGCCGCGCGCTTCTGCGGCGAGAATCCCCAGTCGCGCTGGAGGAATGTCGGATACATGTCCTGCGTGCCATGGGACACGAAGTTCATTCCCGCCATGAGGAGCGTCAGGTAAAGAAAGAGCTTCCAGTGCGACACAATCCCGCGGCCGAGACTGCTCCAGTCCTTGTGCTTCGTACGCTCCCACACCTCGGATTCCTGAACGCGATACCGGACGAACAGCGCCAGCAGCGCCGGCAAGCCGCCGATGAAGAACATGGGCCGCCAGCCCCAGCGCGGAAACACGAAGAAGTAGCACACGGCCGCCAGGAGATAGCCTGTGGCGTAGCCCTCCTGCAGCAATCCCGACAGCACTCCTCGACTCTTCGTGGGAGCCTTCTCCATGGCGAGGGAAGCTCCGACGCCCCATTCGCCTCCCATCCCTATGCCGAACAGCGCGCGCAGCAAGACAAACGCAGCGTAGTTGGGAGCGAAGCCGGAGAGGACCTCGACGATCGAGAAGAAAACGAGATCGATCATGAGGGGCAGCTTCCGGCCGTAACGATCCGCCATCAGGCCGAAGACGAATGCGCCGATCGGCCGGAAGGCCAGCGTCACGGTAATCGTTAGCGCCATCTCCGCGTCGGTCTTGTGGAATTCCTTCGCGATTGCCGTGAGCGCAAATACGACGAGGAAGAAGTCGAAGGCGTCGAGAGTCCAGCCGAGGAAACTTGCGAAGAGAGCGGCGCGGTGTCCGCGCGGGGCCTCGCGGGGGAGCGAGGACGGAGTAAACGCGTCGATGCTTGCCATGCGAAAATATGCGCCAATCGCAGTTCGAGAGGAACGGCGCGCGACTCATCGCCGCACGGCGTTATTGTTCGCACATGCGCAAACGCATAGTTGTCGCCCTAATTGGATTTGCCTGTGCGTCGCCGTCGCCGCGACCACAAGCGCCGCAAGGCGGGCAATCAGTCGCGGTTGCTCCGCCCGTCAACACGTCTGAAACGGCGATCGCTCCTGACGCCGTCGCCGACACCCTGCTCGCCGACGTGCGGTCCTTCGATTCGACGATTGCGGTGGATCTTCGCTACGCCACGCCCAACAACTTTACCGGGACCCCGCTTCCGGGCTACGAAGCCAACCGCGCATATCTGCGTCGTGAGGCGGCGTCGGCTCTGGCCCGGGTTCAGAGGGAGCTCAAACCCGGGGGACTCGGTCTCAAGATATTTGACGGCTATCGTCCCGTTCGAGCGACGCTGGCGATGGTCGATTGGACGGCGCGCGTTCATCGTCCAGACCTTCTTGCCGACGGCTACATTGCCAGGCGATCGCGACACAACCTGGGGCTCGCCGTCGATCTCACACTCATCGAGCTTCCACGCGGTCGTGAGCTCGAGATGGGCACACCGTTCGATACGTTCTCAGCCGCGGCGCACACGGCGAACGCGACTGGCCTGGCGGCGACCAACAGGCAGAAGCTCAAGTCTGCGATGGAAGCGGAAGGATTTGTGAATTACGACCAGGAGTGGTGGCACTACACGTTCAACGTGTCGAATCCTCTGCGCTTCGACCGCCCGATTCGCTAGCCGGTCGGGGTTTCGCCGTCCCGGACTCGTCGTCGGACCGGCGGCTGGGAATCGAGAAAAAGAAAGCCGAGCCTTCGGCGGAGAATTCGGCCCAGGCGCGGCCGCCCAGAGCGGCGACGGTTTCCTTGACGATGCTGAGCCCCAACCCCGTTCCCTCAATGTTGCCCTGACTGTCTTCGTGCGCTCTGAAAAAGCGTTCGAACAGGTTTGAGCGCTTGCCTTCGGGAACGCCGAGACCATTGTCGCGCACGACGACGATCGTCTCGGCCCTCCCCTCGGCTGGAGCACTCACACGTGCTCCAATCTCCACCCAGCGCTTGGGCTTACCCGGGTCTGAGTACTTGATTGCGTTGGCGACGAGATTCGA
>JBBQFZ010000048.1:0-18669 GCA_038322455.1 Gemmatimonadales bacterium
TGCTCCCGCTTTCCGCAGCGTGTCGGCCAGGTACGGCGCGCGCGAATGCGCATTGAAAGTCGTGTCGAATCCCTGGTTTTCCAGGACGATCACGAAGACGTGCCGAATCGGTGGCGGCGCTGCGCGGCGTTGCTGCGAGAAGGCGGGCGTCGTGGCGACCGAGGATGCGGCGAGAGCAACCGAGCCTGCGAGAATCAGCCGTGAAATGAGGTGCATGGGCTCCAGAAGAAGAGAGTTGGTTGGCGAACTACCTGAGTGTCGCCCCGACCAGCAGCGCGACGGCTGAGAGCGTGGTCTGCGCGGCGTTCAGTCCGAGACGGAAATCCTTGTCCGAGAAAGTCGAGTAGACATCGATCGGTTGGTGCCATGTGGGATTCCAGCCCGTGCCGGTCTGAGCGAGGCGCTCATTCTCACGCAGACTGATGGCGGCCACGACATCCTTGAACGGATCCGAATCGGTATTGCTCATTCGGTCGCCGACTGCCGCCGGATAGTCCGTCGCGTACTTATCGTTCGAGCGGCGGAAGAACCACGCCATCTTCTGTGCGGCATCGGCAAACTTCGACGCTCCGGCAAACTCGATGTTCACATCAGCTTCCCGGCGCTGCTCGAAGTTCAGCTTCCCGTCGGGTCCGGGCATTCCATGATCCCACATCATCATGTCGTGCTGAATCATGCCGAGCCACCTGGGCTCGGGAAATTTGCCCGAGCCCCCGGGACTTTCGACGCCTTGCAGCGCCTGGCGCTGCGCGACGTACGCGCGCGCGCCGTTGAGGCCGGTCTCTTCGTTATTCCAGAGGATGAAGCGCACCGAGCGATCGGTCGACACGTCGGGAGCGCTGAAGACGCGAGCCAGTTCCATCACCAGTGCCGTCCCGGATCCGTCGTCATTGAGCGCGGCGCCGAAGCCGTGGCCATCCATGTGCGCTCCTACTATGTACATCTCGTCGGGGTGCGTTTTGCCGATCTTCGTGCAGTAAACTTCCTGGCGCTGGCCGGGCGTGTCCGGCTCGGCATCGATTCGCCGGAGCGCGGTGTCGGGTTGAAGAAGCGGGTTCATGTTGACGCCGGTCGGCGCAGTATTTCCCTTGACGATGTTCCCCGCGCGGTCGTAGCGCACGCCGGCAGAATCGCGCGACTGGGCGACCGGAACAGGCTTTTGCGATGGCAACGGCGCGAGTCCCTGGGCCGCCCGTGCCATGCTATCAACGCGCCGCGTCGAATCGTTTTGAATCTGCCGGCCGGGAAAGTCGTACGTTAAGCGCTCGGTGTTCGCGCAGCCATAGCTCTTGAGCTGGGCCTCGATCCAGTCGACCGCCGCGCGATTGCGTGAAGTGCCTTGGCGTCGATCACCGAACTGCTGAAGGCCGCGGAGGATCGCCTTGTATCGCTCCAGATCGAGGCGTCCCACCATCACCCGAACCGGATCGACGGCACTGGGGACGGCGCTAAGGGTCTGGCCGGGGGCAGGTATCGCCGTGAGTAGCGCGGATGCCGCGAGAAGAAAGGTCGCGCGAATCAACGTGCACATCCATCGTGACACGCATCGTGGCCTCGCAAGGCTTCGAAGCCCTCCCGGCCGATGATCGGAACCATAACGAGTGCGGCGACAGGGTCCGCCCACCACCAGCCGAACACAGCATTCAGCACCAATCCCCCGAGAAGAATGGCTGACAGATAAGTACAAAGCTGTGTTTGCTGGGCCTCGGAGCGAAGAGCACGACTCCCAAGCGCAGTGGCGACGCCCCGTTTCGCTCGCGCCAGCAGAGGCATCACGATCACCGAAACCAAGGCGAGCACTATTCCCAAATTGCTCTCTGCAGGCGCTTCCCTGTGGAGGAGCGCGCTAGCCGCGTTCCAACCCACATACATCCCGAGCGCAACAAACAGGACGCCAACGATCCGGAGAGTCAGAAACTCAACGCGCTCGCGCTCAGCAATGTCCACATCTGCCTTCAGCCGCCAAAGCGCTGCCACACTCGCACTGACTTCGATCAGACTATCAACGCCGAACCCAATGAGAGCGATGCTTCCAGCCACGGCACCAGCGCTGACCGCGATGATGCCCTCGAGGCTGTTATAGCCGAGCGTGAGCCACGAAAGCCACTGGCCGCGACGAATTACGCTTCCACGCTCTACTCCTCCCAGCAAGGTAGCCATACCGGAATGTAAGCGACTCGAACTGTTGGGGAGCGGGGTTGGGTAGAACGTGCTCGGGACTCGCGCGAGCCGTGGCGAAAAAAGCACCCTCAGCTTAGATGCCGAGAGTGCTTTGCCTTGAAGAATCGAAACGATTTTGCCTGCTCTCGCCGCAGCGCAAGATCGGGCGGCGGGATTTGAACCCACGACTCCCTGAACCCCATTTATGGAGAAGCATTCAAAGAAGTCGGACACCGCGTCCCAATTCTCAGGGAAAATGTCAGATCCATTAAGTATGCGAGCTGAGCAATCGGTGAAAAAGCGGGGACGCGGCCTGGGTTGTGCGAGACCGCACCTTTCATCATGGGTGCCAATAGTGGAGGTTCGGGGAGAGAGAAACCCCTTGAGTGGACCGGTGACGATCCCTATGTATTACGCCGCGCAGCCATCAGAGAGGATATTGCGCGCCGAATTCGTCCCGTTTGCGGCCACTACTCGGACGAAGAATTCAATGCACTCCTGGACAAGATGGTAGAGCGACAGGTCGCATTCGAGATGAGGGGATTCTTTTTTCGCGGAGGGAAGCCGCGCGAATGAACTAGAGAAACGCAGCCGGTTTCTAGGCGGCGTCTCCGTAATACCGGTCGATGCACCAATGGACCGCGTCCCGAATGACTTCTTCGGTGAACGACGTATCACCAGCCGTAGGTCGAATGGCTTTGTCTCCCCGGACAGCCTCTTTTACTGCCACCACAACTTTTTCCGGTGGCTCGCCGGCGGCTTTCATCCGGTCCGTAAGAGCGCACACCAGACGCTGCAGCTCTTTCCGGTCTGACTTCTGCGACTTAACCGCGATGCTGAGCAAGTTCTTGAGTGATTGAGTCTCGCTGCTCGCGGTCTCTACGTTCGTATCCATCGCGCCAATCTCTACCGTGCGCAGAGCCACGCAAGAGTAAGCTTCGTACTCAACGCAACGGTACAGTCGCGCACATTTGGCGCCGGTTTTTAGTCGCCGAATCGCATGCTCGAACTAAACCGAAGCAATCGTGGCAAACAACGTAGCAAGAATCCCAAAATGCAAAAACGCTCTGGCATCGTGAGTGATGCAGAGCGTTCGTTTACATCGAATCGGGACGGCGGGATTTGAACCCGCGACCCCCTGAACCCCATTCAGGTGCGCTACCGGGCTGCGCTACGTCCCGTTTCCGCCGGGTTTCCCCGAGCGAAACAGATTGAGGAGTATAGTCGCTGCCCCTTGCCTCTTCAACCCGATCACGCCGATCCGCCTGACCCTTCCGCTAAGAACGTGAGCGACATCGTCTCGCGGTTACACGCTCAACCGACGACGATCTTCCCCACATAGAAATTTCCGAAGTCGGCGTACTTCGCGCTCACTTCGTCGAATCGCATGTCGGTCACGAGTTTCTTGAACTCGAGCGCGTCCCTCGCGAAGAGCGTCACGCCCCATTCCCACGCGTCGAGCCCAATCGCTCCGGAAATCACCTGCTGCACCTTCCCCGCGTAACGCCGGCCTGTAAGCCCGTGTGACTGCATGAGCCGGCTTCGCTCGTCGAGGGAGAGCGTGTACCAGTTCTGCGCTTCGTTCCGGCGCTTCGACATCGGATAGAAGCAGACATATGGCATGTCCGGCGGCAGCTCCGGATACAACCTTCGCATGACGTGAGCGCTCGCGCGCTCGGCCTCCGATCGCTCCGCCAGCGCCCGGACATAGTCCTCATCGCCCACCTTGCCTCCCCGCGCCACCGCATCGCGCGCGAGCTCGGCCGTGATGTGATAAAGTCCCGCCTCGGTGATGCTGAGGAACGAATAAATCGGCTCGAGAATATCTCCCAGCGGCGTGCGCGAAAGCGCCTCCTGGGCCTCTCCTATGGCATCGAGCGAATCACGAAAGTGGATTACCATGAGATCGGAGGTCGATCCGATTACCCGGGCGAAGCAACTCCAGCCCGCTCTGGGCGCGGTGGCTCGTGTTCGCTTCGTTCCCGGTTTGGCGCTCGTCGCTGAGCCACGATCGATTGCAGCACGGGCACCTTTGAGCATCGCGGGAAGTCCGCGCCGGCCGAGCCGCGGCCGATCGATTCGAAATATCTGGTGCAGCGCATACCAGCCTTCGAGCGTCGCCGGAGGATGCGCCGTTGATGATGCGGTCATGGAATAAAGTTACGAACGCGCCGCTTTCCCGGTACCGCTCGTGACGGATTTCATCGACCTATCGAATCAGAACGCCGACTTGCGCTCGACGAGCTTCCCAGCGAGGGCCGACACCGCGCGCTCGGTCGCTTCGCCGATCGCCGTAGCGCGAAAGTTGGCCGAGCTGGCATCGCCACCGCCGAATCCGTTATGCCCAATACCTGCCACGCGAAGGCCGCCGCCTTTCTTCGAGATACCCAGAGCGGTCACGCTCGCCACGATTTCACCTGTCGCCGCATTTATGACGCGAGCCGTGAGCGCGACTTCCGTCTTGTGCTGCTTGTAGTTGAGCAGGCCCATGGTCGCGACCGAAGCAACGAGCCCGCCGTAATTGTGCTCCTCGAATCCGAATTTCGTGACCGATCCACTTACGATGAACTGCGCGTCCTTTCCCGGCTCGAGCGGCTTTCTCTCCAGCAGACGGAACTGACCGGTCTCCAGCAGCTTCTCGACAAGCATGTCGGCGATACCGGTGCCGAGCTGGGAGGGATCATAGTCCTCGCCGCCTCTTCCGCCGCCCATTCCAGCGAGAATGGAACCGAGCCCCCTCTTGTCGCGCACCTGTGCGGTCACCGTGCCCGACTCGAATCCCATCACCATGATCGCGGGCTTGTTGGGCGTTTCTGAGGTCTGTCCGTGCGTGCTAGCCGGAAGGGCTGTTGTTACCGTCAGAGCAAAAGCGAATGGAATCGAACGGATAAGCGCGAGTTTCATTATTGGTTCTCCGGTTATGGCGACGGCCGGAGATTACCTGCCGGTCGAGCCAAGCTGAATACGTATGGCTACGTAGAAGAGGGTGGCCAACGTTCGGGATCAAGGAAAACCCGAGAGGGGGCGCCACGCAACCGAGTACCTGTGTTCCGGCAGAAATTCGAGCAAGCGCGCGGAAGCGAACAGCTTAATCCCTGTAACAGGTAGCCTCTGGTAGATTGGTTGCAATGACTTTCTGTCGAAACAAAAGACGAATCCTATGTAGACTGCCGTACTGCCGCGGTTTCGCCCTGTCGATTGGACTCTCGTTCGCATCCTTTCCCGCTCGCGCGCAGGATGACCGACTGGCGGCCGACAACCGACCGAGTGCGGAGAGCGCATCACCTGTTACGCTTGATGACGCCCTGCGCGAAGCGCGCAACGCCAATGCGCATCTGCCCGTTGCGGCTCGCGGTGTGGACATCGCCCGCGCATCGGTACGCGAAGCGAAAGCCAGCCGCTCGCCGAATTTCGCGATCACGGGCGGATTGAATACCGGTGCCCCACTCGCGTATACCACGTCCGAAGGCGCGGCCCAGGTTGTAGGAGCGGCCACGCTCCTGGACGGCGGTCTGAGACGCGCCAATCTCAATTCCGCAAATTTTCGCTTGCGGGCCGCGGGCGCCGGATTTCGCGTCGTGGAGAAGGATGTGGATCTCGCAGTGCGGCTTTGGTTCAGTGAAATTCTGAGAGCCGAAAACGAGATCACCTTTCGCGAGCAGGGGGTCGATAGACTGAGTAGCTATCTCTCGCAGGTTCAAGGACGAAGGGCGGCGGGACAGCCTGTTGGAAGTGACCTGCTCACTACGGAAGTAAGACTCGGCACCGAAGAGGCTCAACTCGCGGACGCGAGGCGATCGCTCGACGAAGCCCGCCTCCAATTGAATGACCTCATGGGCCGCACTCCCGACGCCCCGCTTTCAGTGGCGCCTCTCCCGCCTCCGACTGTTCCGATGATCATTGCGGGAGCTCCCTGGCTGTCCACGCCGGACGTCACCGAGGCTGAAGCAAACACCGCCGCGACTCAAGCGGCCATCGCGGCGACCAGATCGGAGCGAAAGCCCCAGCTTCAGGTCTCTGCCAACGTCGGGGCGCTCCCCGTATTCGGACGGGACTCCGGGATGGGCCCGAATAGCGGGAGCGGTCTAGGGGGATTGGTGTTCCTCTCGATATCGTGGCCATTCTTTGACGGCGGTGTATTTCGGGCGCGCCTTGATCGGGCTCAGCTCGAGGCAAGACAGGCGCAGGACTCCGAGATCGTCGTCAAGAGACAGGTCCGCTTTTCTTCGCAGCTCGCCGCCACCCAGCTGACCAGACTGTATCAGCAAGTTCAGACGTGGACCAAGAACATTCCCAGAGCACGCGATGCGTATCTCCAGACCCAAAGCATGTACGCCGGGGGCGCTGCCAATGCGCTCGAAGTTCTGGATGCGTACACATCGTGGATAGAGGCGAACAAGGCCTATACCGAGGCGGTGGTCCGCTACCGGCAGGCAGAGGCGAACTACATTCGATGGGGAACGCCCTGAGCATGCCAGCGCGATTCGCGATTTGGACGGCAAGTGCGATTCTCGGGCCCGTCATGTTTTCCGCGTGTGCCGCTGGACACGAGCCGCAAAGTTCCGTGGACAGTAGTGGTGCTTCTACTTCCAGCACGTCCGCGAACTCGTCGGATGAAGCCGCCACGCCCGTTCATATGGCGGTGGTCGAGCGGGGCAACTTGGCAATAACAGCCACTGGACCGGGAAGAACCAGCGCCCTCGACCTCCAGAAGATACGCGCGCCCTTTACCGGGGTAGTTACGCTCCTGCGGGTAGCGGTGGGTGATCGCGTCGGCACAGGGCAAGTGGTCGCCGCCGTGGTAAATCAGCCAAGTCAGGCGGCACTCATTGGAGCCGAGGCGATGCTCAGAGGCGCCGCAACCCCGGGCCAGCGCAGCGATGCCGAGCGAGCTCTCGTCCTGGCGAGACAAAATCTCGTCGCGACGCAACTCCGAGCACCGCGAGCCGGGGTCGTGGTTTCGCGCGGCGCCAGCCAAGGGGATCTTGTCAGTCAAGGCGACAGCATTCTCTCGATCGCTTCCGCTGGTTCCATTGTGTTCGTCGCACAAATAGCGCAGAACGATCTGGCACAGGTACGGCTGGGACAGCGCGCAAACGTAACTCTGCCCGGCCAGGTGGGCGCGGTTCCGGGAATTGTGCACGGACTGCTCCCGGCGGACACGAACAGCGTCATGACAGTTCCCGTAAGAATAGACTTCAGCTCCAGTCCGCAGACCGCGGGCGCGCCCATCCAAACCGGACTCTTCGGTACCGCTGAGATCGTGGTGGGGGAAAGATTCGCCGTTCCCATCGTCCCCGCGGCTGCAGTTCTCCGTGATGACATCTCCGGAACTTCGCGAATTGCGCTCGTCACTCCCGCCGGGCTCGCGCACTGGGTCAACGTGACTACGGGAGTGACACAGAGCGGGAAAATCGAAGTGAGGTATCCCGCGCTCGCTCCTGGACAGCGAGTCATTGTGTCCGGCCAGGTTGGACTGCCGGAGGGTAGCAAGGTCCGCGAAGGAACGACAGCCGTCGAAACCGCCCGGTGAGGTTCGTCGCGAGCGCGCGTCAGCGCTCTACCGCCATTTATCTGTTGCTGGCTATCCTCGTGATAGCCGGTATTTACGAGGCACTCAGACTCCCGTCTGCGATTTTCCCGACGGTCACTTTTCCAACCGTGAAGGTGATCGCCGACGTCGGGGAGGAGCCCGCCGCGCAGATGATGCCAACCGTAACCAGGGTGCTTGAAGAAGCGATTCTTCGAGTTCCCGGCATCATACGCGTGCGGTCGACGACATCGAGAGGGTCGACCGAAATGTCGGCGGATTTCGATTGGGGCACGGATATGAAGATCGCGCTCGAGCGCGTGCAGGCGGAGACGCAGCGCGTGAGGCCCGATCTGCCTCCGCAAACGCGGATCGATGCGGAGTGGATGAACACCGCGATATTCCCGATTCAGGGATACGCTCTCACCTCCTCGACGGAGACGCAGGCGCAGCTCTGGGATCTGGCACAATACACTCTCAAGCCTGCCCTCGTCAGAATTCCTGGGGTGTCGCAGGTCCAGATTCAAGGAGGACGTCAGCGTGAGTTTCAGGTCCGATTGGACCCCCGAGCGCTTGCTGGTCACGCGCTCGCCGCATCGGATGTGGTGAAAGCAATTCAGGCGAGCAACGACGTGCTGTCAGCCGGGCTGAGCGAGCAGAATCACGAGCTTTATCTGACGCTGGTTACCGGGCGAGTGGCCGGAAAGGAGGAACTTGGTCAAATCGCCGTGCCCATTACCGGTGGACAGCCGGCGAGGCTGTCCGATCTCGGTGCGATCGTAGTGGCTGATGAGGTTTCTTACGTGCGCACAACCGCGAACGGACAAACGGCAGTGCTCGTCAACATCGTCCGGCAGCCGTCGGCAAACACAGTAGCGATTGCGAGCGGCATCGCTGGAATCTTTCGGGACCAACCGGATATTCTGCCGAAAGATGTCCATTGGACCAATTTCTACGACCAGGCGTCGTTCGTATCCGGATCGGTAGGCGGAGCGCGCGATGCAATAATTATCGGAGTCGTGCTGGCCGCCGTGGTCCTATTGCTCTTTCTGCGGAATATCACGTTCACTCTTATCGCTGTCGCGGCAATCCCGCTCACCGTTGCAATCGTGGGGCTCGCGCTTGGCGCCGTAGGCCAGACGATCAATCTCATGACCCTTGCCGGAATAGCGGCCGCCCTTGGGCTGATTGCCGATGACGCCATAGTGGTCATCGAGAACATCGAGAGCCATCACGCCCGCGCGAATCTGACCCGCACATCGGATCCGGAGCTGCACCCCGACTTGCGGGAGCAGCTCCACGACGCCACTGCCGCTGGCACGGGTGAGCTCGCGCCCGCCCTCATCGGGTCAAGCCTCTCGACCATCGTCATATTGCTTCCCTTCGCGCTGCTATCGGGGGTCGTTGGGGCGTTCTTCAAGCCACTCGCACTCACGATGGCTTTGGCGCTAATCATCTCTCTTGTGGTCGCGCTGCTGGTAGTGCCCGTCTCGGTAAGCGTCTTTCATCGTCACAAGCCGGCGCGCGAAGGCCGAGGCCAAGGCATTCCGGAGCGCCTCAGGGAATGGAAGGCGCGGAGCATCTCACCGATCCGGGAACGGATCGCTCCGGCAGTACGACGCGCCGGCAAAGGTTACGACCGGCTCGTCGATTTTTTTGTCGAGCGTGGAAGCGCCGGCGTCTCCGTCCTCCTTCTACTAATAGTAGTGACATACCTGCTGTACAGCCGGATCGGTACGGATTTCCTTCCGGCAATGGATGAGGGGTCAATCATCCTCGACTACTGGACGCCTCCGGGAACGTCTCTGACCGAGACAGACGCAATGCTTCGAGAGGCAGAGCGCATCATTGTTTCGAATCCGGACGTGGCCAGCTACTCGCGCCGGACCGGTGCACAGCTCGGGTTCTTCATAACCGAGCCGAACCGCGGCGATTATGTCATCAAGCTCAAGCCCCGCAACCAGAGACACGGCGTAGAGGAGATCATGGACGATCTCCGTACACGGATCGAGGCTGTGGAGCCCGCAATCCACACGGACTTCGGGCAACTGCTCGAGGACAACATCGGCGACCTCACGGGCGGCACTCCGCAACCCATCGACGTAAAGATTTTCGGGAGCGATCCAGCGGTGCTCGCGGCTAAGGCAGACCAGGCATCACACATCCTCGAGAAAATTTCCGGCGTGGAAGACATTTTCAATGGGATCACGATCGCAGGCCCTGCGCTTCAGGTTCATGTAGATCCGGTCGCGGCGGCGCGCTTCGGACTCAATACCCAAACGGTTGCCGACGAAGTCGAGCCGGCCGTCACCGGCACAGTGGCTGGCCAGATAAGAATTGGCGATCGGATGTACGACTTGCGCGTGTTGCTGGCGGACTCGACCGCACTCCCGCAACTGAAGATACGCGCTGCGCCGCCATCGTCCGCATTGATTCCGCTTGCCACGGTCGCAACCGTGACGACCGGCACCCCCGAAAGCGAGATCAATCGAGAAAACCTCCGGACCTACGTTGGAGTGACCGCAAGGTTATCGGGGCGCGATCTAGGCGGAGCAATGACCGATATCAGGAAGCGAATTGCGAGCGACCTCGCTCTTGAGCCAGGCATGTCCGTTGAGTACGGAGGCCTTTACGAACAGCAGCAGCAGTCTTTCAGAGGGCTTCTTTACGTTCTGCTTGCGGGACTCATGCTGGTGTCGGTGGTTGTACTCTTCGAATTCACGGATTGGCGCGCTCCAATAGTCACCGCGTTGTGCGCCGCCGCAGTCCTCGCGGGTGTACTCGGCGCGCTCCTGCTCACGGGGATGACGCTGAATATCTCGAGCTATGTGGGCGCGATCATGATGGTGGGAATTGTCGGAGAAAACGCGATCTTCGTCATCCATGAAGCCCAGTTGGGGCTACGGAGCGGAAAGGTCGCCGCGGATGCCTGGCGCGACGCCGCGCATCGCCGGTTGCGTCCCGTGGCAATGACGATCCTCGCTACGGCCTTCGCACTGGCCCCCCTTGCACTGGCACTCGGGGAGGGATCCCAGCTTATGCAGCCCCTGGCGATCGCTGTCATTGGGGGCTTCGTCTTGTCAGGTCCGATGGTCCTGCTGTTGCTTCCCAGCCTATATCACCTGCTGGATCCCCACGGCGCACTCGGTCGCGACTGAGAAGAATGTCCTCAAGCGCGACCGGGCGGCCCTAGTGACTATTTCGTCTTCTTTTCCTTTGCTTCCTGGATGGCTTCTTTCTTTTCGGCCTTCGCTCCCTCGTGCGACTTCGCGACTACCGCACCCGTCATCGCGTTCACGTTCACTTCATCGATGCCAGACTTGCCCGGCACCGTGATGTCGTAGGAATAAATGAGCTTGCCATTCTCGCGCTCGATCTCCTCAGACTTGACCGTACCATTCGGGACTTCCTTGAGGGCGGTGACCCGCGCAGTCGCTTCGGAAATCTTTGCTTCGTTCTGAAGGTCGGCCTGACTCTCTTCCTTCTTCACCGTGTGATGGCGCTTGGACATCTTGCCGGTCTTCACCGTGCTCTTCGCGGCCGTGCTGGTCTGGGCGCCGGCGATGCTCGTCGTGGCAGCGATTGCTACCGCGAGGGCGATGACTTTGAACATGAGCCTTCTCCTTTTGTTGGACCTGCAGTCCGCGTCTATCGCGGGATTGATTCTGCGGTTAGTCAATGAATGATACCGACCCTAGCTGTCATCATGATTACACCTGCGCATCGGATTTAGCGTGATCCTCCATCCAACGCAGAGTGATATAGATTGGCGTTCATGCGAGTTCTCCTGGTCGAAGACGACCCCGGCCTGTCCGCCATCATCAAGACTGGCTTCGGGGAGCAGGGAATCCAGGTGGTTGCGGTGTCGACTTACGCCGACGGATTGATGAAAGCAGTACTCGGAAGCCTCGACGTGATCATTCTCGATGTGATGCTGCCGGGCGGTAATGGCTTCGATCTGTGTCGCGAGCTGAGAGCGCGCGAGATCGCCACGCCGATTCTGATGCTGACCGCGCGGGACACCCTCGACGACCGGGTTGCGGGACTCGAGGTCGGCGCTGACGACTATCTCACCAAGCCCTTCGCTTTTCGCGAGCTGCTGGCGCGAGTCCGTGCGCTCGGAAGGCGCCGCGGCGCTCCGCTTCCTGACACACTCCGGGTCGGCGACCTCGAAGTAGATCTCGATGCACACCGGGTGCGTCGCGCGGGTAACGCGATCGAGCTGACTGCAAAGGAATTTGCGCTGCTCGAATTCTTCGTTCTGCATAAGGGCCAGGTTGTCGACCGTGCCGCGATTACGGCCCACGTCTGGGACGAGAACCACGATCCCTTCACCAACGTGCTGGAAGTGCTCGTGCGCCGGCTGCGAAGGAAGATCGATGATGACTACACGACGAAGTTGATCCAGACCTTGCGAGGAGCCGGATACCGCTTTGGCGAGTGAGGCAATTTCATCGCGCGTGGGCATTCAACGGCTGGTCCGTCTGCGCCTGCGTCTCACAATCTGGTACGTCGCGACGTTTGGACTGATCATCCTGCTGCTTGGAACGAGTCTGTTCGCGGTGATTCGCTACCAGATCTCCCAGCAGCTCGACGATTCACTGCGAAGCGCGACGGGGGAGATCGCGCGCGCGGCCAGAATCCGCGAGGTCGAAGCAAAAACCGCTCACGGACGCGTGGTGGACGCAGTCGAGGAGCTGAACATCCCCGACCGGAGGCTTTATCTTCTCGACAGCGTCGGGAGCGCTATCAAGCCCGATACCGCGGCCGAGTGGGTGCGCGCGGCCGCTCGAGCAGCCGCGAAGGCGGGGCAGAAAACCGTTCAGATCGACACCAATGGTGACAAGACGCTGAGGGCGCACGCGATGCTGTTCAGGCTCGGCTCCGGTCGACGTCTGGTGGCGGTCGCCGTAGCCGATCAGATCGAGCTGGAGGATCGCTACGCGGATCTGATCGCGGCGTTCGGAGGTGTGGCCCTCGCCGCTCTCGTCCTCGTGGCCGCCGGCGGATTCATCCTCGTGCGCCAATCCACAGCGCCCATCGAGCGTTCCGTGCTATTCATCCGGCGCTTCATGGCCGACGCCGCGCACGAGCTGAGGACGCCCATAACCGTACTTCGCACGCATGCGGAAGTCGCGCTCCAACAGCCGAGGGACGCCGCCAGCTACGTTGCCTCGTTGCGCGGGATCGAAGCCGAGGCGCGCCGTCTCGGTGGAATCGTGGACAGCCTGCTCGTGCTGGCGCGCGCCGATTCAGGAGAGCGGCAAATCGAGCACGAGCGATTCTTTCTCGACGACGTCGCGGTCGACGCCGCGGCGGCAGCGCAGCTGGTGGGCCGGCAGAAGGGAGTGGCGGTTAGTGTAGAGGAATTCGAGGAGGCTCCGATCGTCGGCGATCCCGCGCTTATTCGTCAGCTGCTGATGATCCTCCTCGACAATGCGATGAAATTCACCGACGCGGGCGGCGAAGTCCGCGTTCGGGTGTCGATGCCGCAGGGGGTACCGACCTTCGTCGTGGAGGACACCGGAATCGGGATCAAGCCGGAGGAACTCCCGAGGGTCTTTCAGCGATTCTTCCGTGGCGATACTGCTCGGAGCAGGACCGACGGAGCGGGGCTCGGGCTCTCGATCGCGAGTTGGATCGCGAGAGAGCACGGTGCCGAGGTCTCGGTCACGTCCGAGCCGCGTATTGGCACGAGAGTCACCGTAAGGTTTCCGCGCGGCTCATCGGTCGTGTCATCGTAGCGACAGTTCATATTCGTATCGTTTGGGGGATTTTATCCCGGAACTCCTCTCTTAGATGAGGCAAGTGGCACCTCCCAGCTTGCGTCGCATTCAAAAATTTCGATGGCCGCTGTCGATCACGCTCTGTGTAGCAGTGACGGCGGCCTTTTCATTGCCGGCACTCGTTGATGTCGCGCGTCCCGGCGCCGCCGTCGCCGCGAGTCTCGGCACACCAGTCCTTTACGACATCCTTGCCCCGGCGTCGAACGTTCTGGACGCCATCACGATGCTTTCGCCTTCCCAGTACTGGGCGATGTTCGCGCTCTGTGCATTGCTCATCATCGGGACGGAGATATTCCGCGACGCGAAACGAGCTCGATCTTTCTGCTCCCTGAAAGCGTGCCGGTCGTGCGTTCGATTCACGGGTGGAACCGTGGCCATCATCGGAATCATGCTCATCGGCCCGCGGCCAATGGCTTATCTCCGCGTGCAGGATCCCAATCTCGTTGTCGTCGATTTCCACAGTCACACATCGGCATCGCACGACGGGCGGGCGGGCTTCGACGCGGAGAAAAATCGGGAGTGGCACCGCGCGGCCGGGTTCAACGCGGTTTACATCACCGATCACAGGACGCTCGATGGCGCGCTCGACGGTGAAAAGCTGAACCCGGCCACCGCGGGTGAAGGAACCACGATTCTCCCGGGGGTTGAGCTTCGCGACGGTGGCGAGCACCCCATACTCATTGGAGTTGATCCGAGACAGACGAAAATCACCTCGCCTGACTGGAAGGACGCGGCCGTAAAGGTTGACGGAGGGTCGGTGCCTCCCGTGCTCATTCTCTCCATTCCGGGCGACATCGATCGCGTTCCAGCCGGCGAGTACACGGGAGAAATAAGGCTTGCCGCGATCGAAGGCACGGACGGATCTCCGCGCGGGATGGATCAGACCGCGCGGGACAGGAAGCGCATTGCCGCTCTCGCTGACCAGAAGGGACTGGCGCTTGTCTCCGGCTCTGACAATCACGGATGGGCTCAGGCCGCGCCTTCGTGGAGCGTCTTGCGCATTCCCGGCTGGCGCGCGATGGCACCGCGACAGTTGGACATCGCCATTCGGCGGACCATACTCGCGCGCAATCCCGGGTCCATACAGTTGATCGCGCGTCGAACGGTAGCTCCTGCGGGGGGACGAACCGAGGCCGCCCTCGGCGGAGTTGCCGTGACAGCATTGATGCTGCGGACGATGAATGTGCGCGAGCGCCTTTCGTGGATAATGTGGAGCTGGGGACTTGCTCTCTTGCCGTCGATCAGCGCGCGGCGCCGCCGGCGAGATCTGCTTCTGTCGCGCAGGGCGACAAAACAGGCACGGGCCCGTCGACCTCTCGTCGATGCCGCCGCCGCAATGGAGATTGCTTCGTGACCCCCGCGGAGTCGGCACCCACGCGCGGCCAGTGGGCGATGAGCTGGTTCAAGAAGGTGCTCACCTACTGGACCCTCATCGCGGTCGTCACAGCCCTCGCGTTGTTCATATTCGCCGATATCGGCGAAGACGTCGCGCACAGGTCGACGGGGCCTCTGGACAACGCGGTGCGCATGTGGTTTCTCGCGCACCAGAATCCAACGCTCTACAAGATCGCTCACGCGCTCACCTGGATAGGGTCGCCGGTGGTAATGATCCTGATCGCTGTCGGAGCCGGAGTCTGGTTCTATCGTGGTCACGGCCGCAGAAAGGCGGGGGTCGTGATCGCGGCGCCCGCGGCTGGCGGGGTGCTTTCGACCGGCATCAAGCTCCTTTACGGGCGCGCGCGCCCCGCGGGGGCCACGTTGCTCCATGAGAACACGTTTTCGTTTCCGAGCGGTCACGCAACAACGTCGGCTGCCGTGATGGTGACTCTCTGCTACGTGCTCGCGAGAGAGAAAATCATCTCCTGGCCAGTCGCAATTTTGATCGGCGGCTCCGTTCCCCTGGTCGTGGGCCTCACCAGACTTTATCTCGACGTTCACTGGGCGACCGATGTCCTCGGAGGCTGGACGGCGGGTCTATTCGTGGCGGCGCTTAGCGCGGCCCTCTACGAGCGTCTGCGCTCGAGCGCGCCGCCAGCGGCGGCGATCGACTCGGTCAAACCCGCTTCATGATCCTGGAAGGTCGCGCTGCACGCCGGATACTTCTGTCGCCGAATTAGCGCTTGAAACCCGCGGCGAGGCGGGCGAGTAGATCGGCGCGCGCGGTTGAATCGAAAACCCGTCCATTCGCAATCACCACTGAAATGCGGCGGGTGTTGCGGATGTCCACGAGCGGGTTGGCGTCCAGCAGTACGAGATCGGCGACCTTTCCCTGCCCCACCGTCCCGAGCGAATCGAGCGCGCCCAGGTACGCCGCCGGGTTGTAGGTTGCCGTGCGGAGTGATTGCAGCGGAGTGAGACCCGCCTGAACGAGCAATGTGAGCTCGTCGTGAAGGCTGAATCCGGGAGCGATGAAAGCCCGCGGCGCATCAGTGCCGGCGAGGAGTCCGACTCCGGCCCTTTGAAGCGCCGCGGTCCGATCAAAGCTGAAGGAGCTTTGCACTGTCACCGAATCCGGACGCGCCCACGGGGTCAGCTTGGTGAGCCAGCCTCCCTGCACTATTCCGGGCACGTATCTGCTGCGCTCCGGATGGGTCGACGCGCTGTCGAAATTGTGAACGTACGGCTGGTACGCCACCAGAGAGGGTGTGACCCAAGTATGGTTTCGCGCCAGCGTAGCCATCACCGTTTGGCAGTGAACGGGATCATAGGACGCCAGTATGGTGCGCGCCTGGGAGCGCAGCTGCATCGGATCGTCCTGTGGCCGTTTGTTCGCCGTGTCGGAGAGCTCCGCGCGAAGGGCGGTCTCGCGCGATGTGCAGGCGCGCATCAGGGCGTCTTCCTGTTCCACGCTCTGCTGCCCCGAGTCCGATGCTTCCAGCAGACTCACCGCATTCGGCAGCCGACCCGCGAATGGAATTCCAAGTTGTCTCGCTTCCCGCGCGAGCCCAAAGTATGCCGCGCGAGGAATCAGCTGTTCGGTACTGATGAAGTCAGCTCGCACCGCTCCTCCCCTGTTTCGCGCGAGCGTATCGACGGCGCGCATTCCGTCGGTCTCGCTCTCAAGGTGCACCACGAACTTCGCCCGTCCGGGCCCGTCCACCCGTGCGCCGACAACAAGTCGCGGGCCCACCTCGAGCCCGGCGGCGATGTCGCGCGTCCAGCGCTGGACGGTATCTATCAGATATCCCATGTCGCGCGCGCCCGTCACGCCGTTCGCGATCATGAGGGGGCCTGCAAATTCGGAGAAGAGGTACATGAACCCGTGCACGTGCATGTCCCAAAGTCCGGGGATGAGAAATTTCCCCCGGCCATCGATCAGTCGCGCGTCCGACGGAATTTTGGCGCTCGCCGCCCGACCGACGTAGACGATCCGATTTCCCTGGATGACTACCGTGTTGTCAGCCGCCGTCGATCCCGCGACGACGTCGACTACAGAGACGTGCGTAATCGCGATAGAGGATTGTTTGCTTCCCGAGCAGGCGCAGAAGACAAGGCCCGCGATCGCGATGACTGTGCGCGTTACCTGCTGCGCTTTACTCGCCAGGTTCCCGTCTGCGAAGCCACTGACGGCGACCCGCGAGCGGTGAAGGTTCCGTCGATGGTGTTCCCGTTGGGCCGTCCGACGAAGGTTGTCTCCACTGGACAATCACACTCCGGGTGTCGCGATACGCATCCAGCACACGTCACGACGCGCGCCGTACAACGATCAGAGCGGGCGACCGGACTCGAACCGGCGACGTCCAGCTTGGGAAGCTGGCATTCTACCAACTGAATTACGCCCGCAACACCATCACAACTTACCTTTGCCGAGAGCCACAGGTGAGATTTGAACTCACGACCGCCCGATTACGAATCGGGTGCTCTACCCCTGAGCTACTGTGGCAAGTTTGAGATCTGCCGGATCCCAGCCATCGTGGCGGATACGGTTCCTTTCAATCCACCGGCTTTGAGGCTGGGAAATGCCCTGGAGCGGACTCGAACCGCTATGCCTTTCGGCACCACCCCCTCAAGATGGCGTGTCTACCAATTTCACCACCAGGGCAAAACAACCGCTTGTGCTTACAACTTCCTGCGACGGGGCCGACGGGGCTCGAACCCGCGACCTCTCGAGTGACAGTCGAGTGCTCTAACCAAACTGAGCTACGGCCCCAACTACTGGAGTCAGGGTCGTAAACCCCTTCTCACTGCGCACCTGCAAAGTAACCGGACTGGGTGTCAATCAATCCGCTCCTCTTCCACAACCAATAGCCCCAAGGGGAATCGAACCCCTCTCTGCACCGTGAAAGGGTGCCGTCCTGACCGATAGACGATGAGGCCGATCTACGCTCGCGAGCATCCTTCATCCCACAATAGCGCTAACGGGATTCGAACCCGTGTTTGGGCCTTGAGAGGGCCCCGTCCTAGTCCCCTAGACGATAGCGCCAACGCTCCGGTTTCGCTTCTGTTCTGGCTCCTCACAACCACAATGCCCCGTTCTCAAAGCGGGCAATCAACAAATCAAATTTCTCAACGACAGGCCCGGCAGGAATCGAACCTGCAACCCCCGGTTTTGGAGACCGGTGCTCTACCAATTGAGCTACGGACCTAAACCGCGCGCGGACCTCTCAAATCGAAACCGCGAGACGCGCGTCGCTAGCCTTGCTTCCCCGTTCCGAGGGGTGGCTGACGGGAATTGAACCCGCAACCCCCGGTGCCACAGACCGGTGCTCTAACCAATTGAGCTACAGCCACCATACATCGCCCTGCATCTTAATCCCGTTCGACAATCGAATCAACCGCGCGCATCCAGCTGTTCGCCTACAACATCTCGCGCGCGGTCAGTCGGAGCAGATCCTGCTGCGCGAGTACGCTCACTCGGGCGGAGCCCCTAACTACGCTCCCTCGCTCCGCTCGCTCGCGGGTCTCCTGGTCGCTCGCTGAAACTCGCTTACGCAGGACCTGCTCCGACTTCCCTCCACAATCCGTACGCAACTCTGGTACGTGCCGTTGATTTTCTGCCGCCGCGCTCAAGATGCCCGCGGGACGGATCGCGGGCCAACAACTGCGCGCGTGCTAAGACGATGCTCGGCGAAGAGAGGCGGGGTTTCTTCGCACGCGACGTGCAAGGCCGCGCCCGAGGAGACCCGCTACTGAGCGGAGCGAAGGAGCGCTGTTAGGGGCTCCGACAAAGCGACCGTCGTCGCCGAAGATGAC
>JBBQFZ010000049.1:0-18559 GCA_038322455.1 Gemmatimonadales bacterium
GACGCGAGAGTACTCTGGGGTCGGACTCGGCCTGACGATAGCGCGGGACCTCGCTCGGGCGATGAACGGCGACGTCGCATTCGAGACCGAGGTGGGCAAAGGCAGCGTCGTATCGATAATGCTGCCGAGTGCCGGATGAAATGGAGCGGGATGGCTTGTGCTAACAAGGCGCGGGCAAACATTTACATTTTACTCATCAGTCTCCCCTCCAGCCTCCCCGCCTCTGTCAGTCGTCACGCCCGAAGGGTCCAATACCACGGATGGCAATCCCGACGACGCTCTTTCTTCTGAAGAGAGCGTGCGGGAGGCGCTTGCCAGGGCGGAACAGATTCTCGCAGAGTCCCAGGAGCTGGCGCGGATTGGGAGCTGGGAGTGGGACATCGCCACCGGCCGCCTCACCTGGACGGCCCAGACCTTTCGGAACTTCGGCGAAGATCCGCAGACGTTCGTCCCGTCGTTCGAGAACTACACCAATCGGCTCCATCCCGAAGACCGCGAGATGATGCAGCAGGTGGTGCAGGCTTCGCTGCTCTCGCGCAAACCCTTCGACTATTACCATAGACTTATCCTGGCGGATGGATCGGTGCGGACGCAGCACGCGCGCGGACGGGCGATATACGACGACGATGGCAAGCCGATTCGGATGGTCGGCACCGGACAGGACGTCACCGAGCGGATCGCTCTCGAGGCCGAGCGAACGACGCTCGCCGCGGCGGAGGAGGCGAGCCGGCGCGTCGAATTTCTCGGTCAGGCGACGCTTGGGCTGTATCAATCCGTTGACTTCGAGTCGCGTCTGGCGCAGCTCGCGCAATTCGTGGTGCCTACTCTCTGCGACTGGTGCGCGATCGACATCCTTGGCGAGGACGGCACGTTCAAGCGGCTGGCCGTTGCTCATTCCGATCCGCACAAGATTGAAATGGCGAGGGAGTTTCAGGAGCGGTACCCGGAAGACCCCGATGGACCCATGAGCCGGCGAAACGTTCTCGAGAGCGGACGGCCCGTTCTCGTCCGCGAGATCACCGATGAGATGATCGACTCCGGCGCGCGCGATCCTGCGGAGGCTTCCCTGATCCGCGCTCTGGGACTCACGTCCTTCATCACGGTTCCCCTCATCGCGAGGGAGGCGAAGCTTGGGACGCTTACGATCGTGATGGCCGAATCCAGGCGTCGCTACGACGAGAGGGATCTAGAGTTCGCGATGGACCTCGGCCGCAGGGCGGCGCTGGCCATCGACAACGCACGGACGCACGAGCAGCTCCGGACGAAGACCGTCGAGCTCGAGATCCACGCGGCCCAGCTCAAGAAGGCAAATGAGGCGAAGATGGAATTCCTCGCCGTGATGAGCCACGAGCTCCGTACTCCGCTCAATGCCATCAACGGCTACACCGATCTCATGGAGATGGGGATAGGTGGGACGGTGAGCGATGCGCAGCGCGACTATCTCACGCGCATCAAGAAGAGCGGGAAGTTTCTCCTGGGCCTGATCAACGATGTGCTGAACTTTGCCAAGATCGACGCCGCGTCCGTGAGCATCAAACACGAACCGGTGCAGCTCGACACCATTCTCGAGACCTCGCACATGCTCATCGAGCCGCAGATGAAAGCGCGAAGCATTGGGTACCGGTATGAAGCACTCGACGGGACGTGCATGGCGCTTGGTGATTCCGAGAAGATCGAGCAGGTAATTCTCAATCTGCTCACTAACGCGGTCAAGTTTACGGACCCCGGCGGCGCGATAACCCTTTCCTGCGAATCACGCGGCGATCGCGCGAGAATCAGCGTTGCCGACACGGGACGGGGAATTCCGGCGAGCAAGCTCGAGTCCGTCTTTGATCCCTTCGTACAGCTGGATCGGGGCGCGAGCCCGGACAGTCAGCAGGGAGTAGGTCTCGGGCTCGCGATCAGTCGAGCCCTCGCACGGGCGATGGGCGGCGAGCTGACGGCGGCGAGCGAGGTCGGCAAAGGGTCGGTTTTTACTCTCGACCTCCAGCTTCTACCTGCGTCCCAGCCTTCTCGCGACTGATCTACGGTCTCGCTCCCGCGTCCACGGCGTCAAAGAACTCACCGGCGCTGTAGTAGCGATGCGCGCGAGTCTTGGCCAGCGCTTTGGCTACCGAGCGATCGACCGCATCCGGAACCGTTGGGCACGTCTCGCGGATGGGGCGCGGAGTTTCCTCAAAGTGCCGGGCGAAAATTGCCGCTTCCGTAGTTCCGGTAAATGGCGGGTTGCCCGTCAACATCTCGTAGACTACGCAGCCGAGTGAGTAGACGTCGCAGCGGGCATCGAGCTCCCGCATCGCGCCACTTTGTTCCGGACTCATGTACTCTGGTGTGCCGAGCGAAACGCCGGACGCCGTGATTGCTTCCTCCTGGTCAAAGGCCACGGCGCGCGCAATGCCGAAATCCGCGACCACCGTGCCCGTATCCCTGAGCAGAATGTTGGCCGGTTTCACGTCACGATGGATGATCCCGCGCGCGTGTGCGTGGTCGAGCGCGGCAGCTACATCGCCCATGATGACCAGGACATCGGCCAGAGGCAGCTGCCGCTCTCGCTTGATTCTCGCCTTTAGTGTGTCTCCCTCGATAAAAGGCGAAGTAAAAAAAGTCTGGCCGCTGATCGTCCCATAGTCGAGCAGCGGCAGGATGTTGGGATGCTTGAATTGGCGAATTATCTCTATCTCGCGCTGAAAGCGTTTCTCGCCGATATCGGTCGCCACTTCGGGGCGCAGGATCTTTACGGCGACGAGCTCGCCTCGCTCTGTATCGTGCGCGAGCAAGACGTGCGCTGCGCCGCCCTCACCGATCTCGCGCTGAAAGACATAGCGCTTCGGCAGAGCGGCGGCGAGGCGCTCGATTCGCTTCGTCATGCTCCGGGCGTCCGGTAGCTCAGGTCCATGATCCTGGAGCGACACTATTGCTGGACGGAGGCCTTACAGCACGCGTTGCCGCACGGTGCCCATACCCCGTCATCTTCCGCCGTCCAGCGGAACCGGACAATGGCGGGCACGGTCATGTCATAGTGGACGGTTCGTAGGACGTAATGCCACGGAAACACCGGCGCACCCTTGGGTGGAAGCACTCGAACGTGCCAGCTCGTCGGAGGCGGATCATGTCGGAGCTGCACGACGTTCTCTCCCTTCCCGAGCCCCCACTTGAAATACTTGCTCGTAAGGGGAACATCATCAAAGATTTCAATGGTTCCTACGGACTTCCATTGACCCTCAAAGTCTGCGCTGTCGTACTCGGCAGCAACGGGATCGGGTCTCATCAAAGCTTTGACTTCCGAAGCACGCCAGATTTGATCGGTGCCCTTCATGGCGAGATGTTGCTCGTCGTGCCAGCCTTTGATTATCTGTTTCCGATCGCCGCCGATGATCGGATCCCACTTGGCGCTGTCCGGATGCGGCCGGTGCAGCTTGCCGGGAGTCCTCACGGACTTTTCCGCAGCGACTCCAATCTCGCAGAAGGAATTCAGGCAACGAACTGACATGATCGGCGCACCAGTGACATCGGTATCGAAACGGGCGACGGCGGGGTAGTCCGCGTCCTTTGAAAACTTCTTGCTCCTGACCGCGACAACGGCGAGCGAAGGAGTCGAGATCGCTGCCTGCCGTTCGCAGGGATCCCCTGCGTTTGGGTGCGACACGCGCGCCGTGTAGTGAAGGCTCTTGAGGTACACAGCTTTACTCATCCCTGCTGGCGGGGGGTCGACATACAGGTACACACAATTCATCCCCGTTTGGAGCTGCAAAGTCTTATAGCTCGGCGGCACTGGGGCGCCGGGTTTGCCTTCAATGGTGACGATTGCCGCGAGCGTGCCAGGAAGCCCCTGCTCATAGATCTGGGCGGGACGAGTAAATCCACCAAGGAAAGGGGATGCATAGATTCCGGCTACGGGTCCCAGCTCGCCGTTAGGCCGTTCGACATCTACCGCGAGCCTGCCCTCGTCGTGGTACTCCGGCACGTCGAAGAACATTATAGCTAGCCGCATGGCCTCTGGCCGCGTCATCTCGAGCCTCCTCGCACGGCTCGTCGAATCGGCCCTTTCGATGCAGTTCCTCAGCGCTGTTCGATCGGATACCGAACCCGCGCGGGTAGAATCCGTTCGCGCTCTGTTCTGCTCCGAACTGCAGGTCGTATCACGCCACACGTAGGCCGGCGCTTTCTGTGCGGCCAGGGCGCCCGCAACGGTCACGAACAAAATCAGCGCGGGCGCTCCGTGCCTGATCGTGGATCTGATCTCCTCAAAGGCCGCCACCATATTTCCCCCTGGTTGTACGTTCTCGCGCGAACTGCCGGTTACAAACCCTTCACATTCAGAATGCTTTCTTAAGCCGCTCCCGCACATCGATGTCAGCGGTTGACCACAGCGTGGCCGCGCTCGATTTCCATAGGCGGGCTGCACTCGAGTCCGACGTCGCCGCCGCCAGGTCGCCGCGAAGCAGCATCATGCTGACGAGAGCGCCGGCATTCACCGGATCAGCGAGGTCGATCGCGGTGTAGGCGAGAACAGAATTGAGCGCCGTATCCAAAGTCCGGATGGCGCGGATCGAATCTCCGACATCCAGCCAAAGACGTGCGCGCGCCAGCGTGATGTCCGGAGTGGGGGCCCCAGGATCCGCGCGGTTCGCGACCAACGTCAAGGCAGTCCGCGCGCCCACCGCGTCTCCGCGCGCGATCGCGCGGGCGGCAAGCAGCAGCTCATCCTGCGTCGAGCCCGAGAGATGTTCCGTCACCGCTCTGTCCATCAGCGGCGCCAGAACCACGGCCCGGTACAAAAGCATTTGCTCGATGCGGCCGTGTTGCTCGCTGCTCCCCTTCCCGATTGTCTGTTCTATTTGGGACGACAGCGATCGAAGCGTAGGATCGCCGAGGCGGCAGCCCATCGCCAGGCGCGTGACGAGCACATTCGCATCAGCGAACAACGAAATCGGTACTCCCGGAAAGCCGTCAAGGGGAACCGCCTCGCGCACGAGGTCGTCGACCAAAGAGCAGCGTCCGCTGAGCGCAGCCACCGGAACGAGCGCTTCTGCTTCGCCGACACTTCGCCTGGCGGTAGTCGAAAGCAGTGAATCAGCCAACGCGTGCGCCGTCCGCAGGCGAGCGAGGTTGCCGGGAACGCCGAACTTGACGAGAATAATGACTTCAGATGCCGCGAGTCGCACGCGGCGAGTCGAATCGCGCTCCAGTCTTCTCGCGAGGCGTATGGTGTCAATCGAGGACGCATCGCCGAGGAGATCCAGAGCCACTGCCACCGCGTGCTTTGCGGCGGCGTTTTCCGGGAAGGCCGCAGACCAACCGGCGGCTATTCTCCGGAAGTCAGCCCGCCGGCGGGCAAGCGCCTCGTGATAGCCCGGCGGGATCGAGGCACGATCACCGGAGAAGACTATCTGCCACGGAAAGGCGACCAAGACGAGCGACTCGCCGAGTAGTCCCAGGCGTCCGTAGAAAACCGCGCTATCGGTCTGCCGGTAGCCCGTCCGGAGGTCCTGCGACACCAGGAGAAGACTGCGCAAGCTCTCAAAAGCCCCCCGCTCGTATCCGCGATGCACGGACGGAAGAATCTCGAAAGCTTTCGCGTAAGCATCCATCGCCCGAGCGACGCTCGCACGAAACCTCCACCCCGAGGGGCTAGCGGCGTCGGCAATGACGATGTCGTCCATCATCCTGCACTGGCCGAGTCCGTACCAGGCGGCGAAGTCGCGCCCGTTCCGATCACGCAGGCGGGAATACACATCGCACGCACTCGCATACTCGCCGTTACCGAGGAAAACCAAAGCGGCGGCAAGGTCGGTTTCGCGCTGACTGAGCTGACTTGGCATCGCCAGCGCCTTTTGCGCGACGAGTGACCAGCTGGAACGGGGCAGGCCGCGCCACGCTCTCACCTGTGCCATCCACAGGCCCGCGCGCGCGAAATCCGGATCGAATGACGTCGCAGCCTGAAACGCAGAGTCGGCGGCGTTGAGATCCCATTGATCGAGAGCAGCCTGGGCGCGGCCGAACGCCTGAACCGCGGGCAGCGAGAGAGTGCTGCTACTGCTGTCTGGAGCCGCTACACCGCTCGATCCCCTCAGCAGCACCGAGTCGGCGAGATGCTCATACGCGTGCGCAGCGCTTCGAAAATCTGGCGGGAGCTTCTCAGTCGCCGCGTACAACGGACGTTGGTTCCCGATCTGATAGAGGGCCACATACGCCCGCCACCCGTCCCCACTCGCGGTGAGCCGGCCTCTCACATAACGACCCGCTCCCAGCGAGCGCGCCAGTTCATCCGCCTTGTCCGTCGACTCGATCGGGCCGGCTCGGCGCAGGGCGTCGGCAACCTGGAACTGATCCACCAGGTAGAGTCCCCGCCACCGCGAGAGAGCCTGATGCAACAGGTCGTCGTCGTGCCACTGCGTCGCCTTGGTAGCCGCTCCTTCGAGCGGTATTACCACCAGGCGCGTTGTGTCGGGCTGCGTCACGAAATCGCGGCGCGCGATCGAGCTGCGCGCTGTCAATGCGATGCCGATGAAGACCGCCAATATCGCCGTGCCAACCGCCGCTTTCCGCGCAGGCGTTGCAACAAGCTTGTGCCACCGCCCAGAAGGGGTGGCGAATTTCTCGAGATCCGACGCCGGAATCGCGCGCAGTGCTTTTACGAATTCGTCGGCACTCTGGTATCGGTCGGCGGCCGACATCTGCAGTGAGCGCATGATCACTGCCTCGAGCTTCTCGGGAACATTCCGATACACGCTCAGCGCGCGCGGCAGATGCACGAACCGCTGCGCGATCACTGCCTGCGCGGTCGGTCCCAGAAATGGCCGCATTCCGGTGATCATCTCGTACAACACACACGCGAGTGAATAGATGTCGCTTCGACCGTCGTAGTTGCGGGCCGCACTCGCCTGCTCGGGGCTCATGTACGCTGGTGTGCCGCGCGCGATGCCGGTTGTCGTCGCGGTATCCGCGATCGACCGTTCGATGGCTCGTGCGATTCCAAAATCGGCGAGACACACCTCGTTTCCCGAGAACAGAATGTTCTCGGGCTTTACATCGCGGTGCATGAATCCCTGCGCGTGGGCGTACGCAAGCGCCTCGGCCACAGTGCAGGCGATCGCTATTGCCACGTCGAGGGGGAGCTGAGGCTCGCGCTCCAATCGTTGACGGAGGGTTCCTCCATCCATGAAGGGCGCGACGAAATAGAGCTGCCCTTCGTACTCGCCGGAATCGAGGACGGGGACCACCCTGGGATGGTGCAGCCCCTCCGTCACCTTGATCTCCCGCAGAAAGCGCTCGGCACCCAACGCTTCCGCCAGTTCCCGCCGCAGAACCTTGATTGCGACTGGTCGATCAGTCCTGGTATCGCGGGCGCGATAAACGGTCGACGTTGCGCCGCGTCCGAGAGTATCCTCGACGGTGTAGCGTCCCGCGAAAACTCCAGCCAACGAAGTCAGCGAACCGTCCATGACGACCGGACGTTAGATAGTCCTGTTCGAACCTATGGATGGCGGGAAGGGGGCGCCAGAGCAACTTACGATCATCCCGCCGACGGTGCCTACCTCACGACATGTGCATCGCGCCCGAACCGAGAAAGTGGAGCGCGATTGCAATGATCGCGATTATCAGCAGGATGTGGATCACGCTGCCCACCACTTTCTTCATGAGTAGAAAGCCGAGCAGCCAAACCACCAGCAGGACGACGCCGATTATCAGGAACATTTTTGCCTCAGCGCCTCGGTCGTGAGTCGAACATCGGTCGCGCCCTCTCGTGCGCCGACGTGGACAGTCGGGCGCGATCGAGCGCCCCGGAGAGGTAAACACGCGTCAGTCCCTGCGCCCAATAGTCCACTGCTTTCCGGTTTGGCTGAGTGGTCTCGCGCTCCGAGCTGACCCGCTCGGCCTTCTCATTTACGGGAAGGAACTCCAGAAATCCCTCCCATAAGCCATCTTCGCGCTGCCTGCCCATCGCTTCCGCGAAGTAGCGGGCGCCGGTGGAATCAGTGATTGCTTCGTCGAATTTTACGAGCGTTTCTGACATTGTCGCCTGCTCAGTTGAGGGCCGCGTTTTGCACCCTCTTTCCGGGCAAGGCGTATGCCCCGCCGATCAATGTCTGCTCATCCGTGAATCTCGGCTTGCGCCCTTATTTCATCGCTCCGCCCATCCCATGTGCGTGATGGTCCATTCGCTGGGCCGCCATGAATTCCCGAATCGCGGCCAGCGATTCTGGATCCTTGGTTGTGATTCTGACCTCGCCGCCGCGAGGCAGATCCCCGTATGAGTAGTGAATCCTCGCCTTGTTCCGACTCATGACCTCAGTACCTGGCATGGAGCGCATGTGCACAAATTCAGGCGTCGAGAAATCGCCTGCCTGAAACGCGTGCTCGATCAGCTTGAGGTGAGCCCGAATCTGCGCGATCGAAAGCGAGTCGTTGCCCTTCATCTGGAGCGCAATCCTGCCGCCGCTCGGAAGAACGTCGAACCGGTGAGTCGACTCATGCTGATCGACACCCATCGCCATCTTCCCACGCTGCTGTAGCGCCGCGAAGGCGCTGTCCTGTCCCCGCCCCTGCCCGGCGCACAAAACGCTGAGTGCGAGCGCGCCGAGCAGCGCTGCCTTCCGATGAACTAACACCATGATGTGCTCCCATTGAGTTGACCAAGATTGACGGGTACTCACTGATAGATAGGGAGCGCCGTGCATTCCGGCTGGAACTTAAGTTCCCTCGTTTGCCAGTTTCTGAAGTAACGCTGGGTTGCGGACGTGATATTTTCCGTCCCCCACGCTCTCTATCGCAGCCACCTGCCGCAGGCCTCGCAACGCTCTGACTACCACCTCGCGGACCGTTCCGAGCTCCTCGGCCAGGGCTGCCTGCGTCATCCCGAGCGAAAACGTAATTCGCTTCCGTCTGCCCGCACGAAACCGGCTCGCCACAACCGGAGCCTCAGATCTCTCCAGAATAAACCTGGCCAATCTGACTTGAACGCTGCTCACGGTATTCTGGTCGACTTTCTCAACCAGGCTTTCCACGCGCAGCGACAGGCGTCGCAGAAAGAAGAACGCCAGTTCCGGATCGGCTGCCATCGCTCGCGTGAGTAACGGCCTCCAGCAGCTGATCGTTCGGAATGTGCCGACTCAACGCTTTCCTTCTCTTGCGCTCACGAGCAGTCCCTTGGCGCTGTGCGCGTAAGTCCACGCTTTGTGCGAGCGCTTTTGCTCACCCGGATGCGCAACGGTGAGGTCGAACGTCACGACAATCCAGGCGGCCTCATCGGTGTCTCTCCGCTCGTGCTTCATTACGAAGCGCACGTTGTGGCGAACAACGTGCGTGCCTCGTGGAACCAGCAGCCTGATCTTCAGCGGCTTGCTTTCGTCGATCGAAGCCCATGATTTCCCACTCGTCACTCCGATTCCGACACGGATCGCGTCGAGCATTGGCGGCGCGCCATCATCGGGCAGCCGACGCGTGATGAACAGCGTGTCGAATGTGGCGACGATCGAATCGTTGAATACCGTGAGCTTGCCGCGAAATTCTCCGACGACCGAGAAATAGTTGTCCAGCGATGAGATCGCGAGCGGGCGGACGATGGGGGCAGCAAGCAGCGAGCGACTAGGGCTCCGATTCGGCGGCCCATGTCCCAACGCCGAAACGGGATCCGGCCGGGCGGGACCCATCGTTGCATTCCCCGGCCAATATCCGCGCGGCTCGCACCGGCTTATGCGCGGCGCGTCGAAAACGACCGTACCGAATCCCCAGTCGCCTTTCGGGACCTTCACGAACCGGTAGTCGCGCTCTATTCGGCGACAGCGGCCGCTCTTGTCCTCGAGCTCTGTGATCGCGTGCCGCGGAAAGGCGGGCCCGTCTGCGCCGTCAACGGCTTCGCGAACCGGCCCCTCGATGCTGTCCGCCATGATTCCGATTGTCCGCGCCTGCGGCGTGTAGTTCTGCCGCCTTCGCATCACGCTCCAGAGGCTGTCGCGAACGACGCCGGGATCCCTCGTATCGATCGATGTCTCGAGGCCTATCTCGGACACCCGCGGAAGTCCAATCGTATCCGGGATGTACATCGCGTGCGCCATGAAGGTGCTGCCCCAACGCTCGAGCGGTATCCGGGTCATCCCGAACAGACGCTCGTCGAGAATTTGCATGTCGCGCGTGAGGGCTGTCGCGGTGTCCGCAGTCGACGTTCGAAATGTCGATTGCGCATCGCACGGGGCGAGCGCTGCCAGTACAAGGAAAAGCGCGGCCAATGCGCGGCGCATCATGTCTGGCTGACGACCACCTCGGGTGCGATATCCGCCGCCCTCACCACGGTCGGCAGGCTGAACGAGAACGTGCTCCCGCGATCGATCGTGCTCTCCACCCAGATCTTTCCTCCGTGCGCCTCCACCAGCTCTTTGACGATTGCGAGCCCGAGTCCCACTCCGCGCTGGTCATCCTTCCGCGCCTGCCAGAAGTTGTCGAACAGGTGAGAGATGTTATCTGGCGTAATGCCCGGCCCGTCATCCACCACCTGAAAAACGACCTGCTGGTCACCCGGCGTCGCGCTCAGCTTGATCGTCCCCTGGGCCGGCGTGAACTTGATCGCGTTCCCAATCAGATTGCCCACGATCTGAGACACCCGCGCCGGATCGGCGCGCACGCACGCGTCGCCGTCTCCCGTGGTCTCCAGATTGACGTGCCGCCTCTCCGCCAGCGGACGAAATGTCTCCTCCGCCTGGCGGATGATCGACTCGACGCGCACCTCCTCCACTGCGAGCGACAGCTTGCCCGCCTGAAGACGCACGGTGTCGAGCAGATCGTCGATCAACCGATTCATCTGCTTCGCGGCGCGCATTCCGATTGCCAGCATGTCGTTGCGCCGCTGCTCGGTGAGCTCCTCCTGCATCAGCAGCTCTCCCGTCATCAGAATGAGGTTGAGCGGATTCCGCAGATCGTGGGCGACGACGCCGAGCACGTCCTCTCGGGCGTGCGCGAGCATCTCGGCGGACGCGCGCTTGTCGCGCTCCGAATCGTAGCTCCGCGCGCGAAAGAGCGCCGTCGCCGCGCTCTGCGCCAGAAGCTTCGTGAATGTTCGATCTGCGGCGCCGAGCGCCCAGGCTTCCTTGAAGTGGAGCGCGAGCGCGCCGACCGTGTCACCGTCGTGAATGAGCGGCGTCGCGATGTACGTCTGCATGTCGCCCAGCTCGCCCATGCCCTGGAAGCTGCCCCCGTACAGTCGCGTGAATTCCGCGGCTGAATCGATGGAGATCATCTCGCCCTTTCGCAACGCGTGCACGAGCGGGATCTCGGCATCGGGCGAGATGTTGGTCAGCTGCGACTGGAGCGACGCGGGCATTCCACGAGCGCCAAGCAGGTGGATGCGATCACGGTCGACGGAAACGAGGACGCCACGAGCCGCTTCGACCACTTCGAGGCCTTTGCCGAGCAGCACGGCTGTGACGTCCTCGACCGAACGGGCCTCCGAGAGCGCGGTGGTCACGTCGAGGAGCTTGGTCGCGCGCGTGGCCACCCTTTGGAATTCCTCGTTGAGGCGCTCCAGCTGGATCGCGCGCGATTCGGCGAGCACGCGCGCGTGGACTACTGCGCGCATCGTCAGCGTGATCGTCACGGCTATGACCACGAGCGCGATGACCGCGATACCGATAACTATCATCCCTCGCAATCCTGAATCAAAAGGGGCCCGCGCATCGTACTTCGATAGTAGCTATCCGGTGCGGATCGCTCAAGCGTCTGAGCTGACATGGCGCATTGACCGAGCGGTCAGGAACCGCCATTTTCGATCACCCCTTACCCACCTGCGATGATACTCGTTGTCCTCCTTGTCATTGCCGTAATAATCGTCCTCGCGATCGTCTCGCTGTACAATCGCCTGGTGTCGCTTCGCGTTCGGTCCCAGAACGCATGGTCCGACATCGACGTTCAGCTCAAACGGCGAGCTGATCTCGTACCTAACCTCGTGTCCACCGTGAAGGGCTACGCCGCGCACGAGCGGGAGACGCTCGACGCAGTGACGGCTGCCCGGACGAAAGCTGTCGCCGCGCAAGGAGCCGGACCCGCCACGCGCGCGGAGGCCGAGGCCGGGCTTACGAGTGCGCTCCGCGGCTTGACGGTCGCGGTGGAAGCCTATCCGCAGCTCCAGGCGGCGGGCGGCTTCCGCGATCTCCAGGCTCAGCTCGCATCGATCGAGGACGCGGTGCAGAACTCCCGCCGCTACTACAACGCGGTCGTCCGCGACTTCAACACCGCGATCTCCACGGTGCCGTCGAACCTCGTCGCCGGTCCGATGGGCTACAAGGAGCTCGAGTTCTTCGAGGCATCTTCGGGCGATCGCGAATTGCCCAAGGTCGCGTTCTAACGATCCGGAGGACACTCCTTCTCCTCTTCGCGCTCGCAACTTCTGCGAGCGCGCAGGGGCGCTCGATTCGCATCCGCGACTTCGACGGGGATCTCACCGTTCACTCCGACGGCACGCTCGACGTCGTCGAAAATCTCACCATTGGATTTGCGGGCCAGTGGAACGGGATCGTCCGGGACCTTTCGCTCCAGCACAACACGGCGCAGGGACGCGCGACAAGGCTCGACATCGACGTCCTCGACATCACCGAGACCAGCGGCGCGCCGCTTCGCGTAGAGCAGGAGAAGAAGGACAACGGCAGAACGATCGGCCTGCGCATCTGGGTCCCCGGCGCGAACGACGCGGATCGAAAGGTTGTGATCCGCTATCGCGTGCACAACGCGATTCGATTCTACTACGCGGGCAGCGAGCCGGGCGCGATTGACGAGCTGTACTGGAACGTCACCGGCAACGGCTGGGACATGCCGATCGACCACGCCCGCGCGCGCGTGCTACTGCCCGACGGCGTTTCGGCGACACGGACCGCCGTCTATACTGGGTTCGCGGGTGCGACGGGAAACGCGGCGACCATTACCAGGGCCGGCGGCGAAATCACTTTCAACACGCTACGCGAGCTCGCCCCGCACGAGGGCATGACCATTGGTGTAGGCTGGCCGGCGGGCCACATCGCGTCACGTCCCAGTCAGGGACGGCAGCGTCTCATGGACGGCGTCAGATACCTGCCGGCGGCGATTCCCTTTCTCGTATTCTTCCTTGCATTCCGTACGTGGAAGAAGCGCGGCCGCGATCCGGAGGAGCTCTCATACGTCGTGCGCTACGAGCCCGTCGAAGGGCTGTCGCCCGCCGAGTCCGGCACTTTGATAGACAACAGCGCCGACATGCAGGACATCACGTCGACGCTCGTCGACCTCGCGGTGCGCGGCTACCTCCGGATCGAGGAGGTGACTGAGAAGCATCTGCTCGGCTTGACGTCCTCAACCGACTACGTGTTTCACCTGCTCAAACCGACCAGCGAGTTGGCGAAGCTCGCGCCGCACGAGCAGCGTTATCTCGAGGGACTGTCGGAGGCGGCACCTATCGGCGAATTCGACGTCAGACTCTCCGAGCTCAGAAACAAGTTCTACAGGTCGCTCGGCGGAATTCGCGACGCGATCTACGACAGGTTGGTCGAGAAGGGCTATTACCTGAAACGCCCCGACAAGGTGAAGACCGCCTGGGTGATCTCGGGCGTCTTCGTTCTCATGGCGGGATTCTTTTTGATCGGGGCGACGGGAAGCCTCGGTTTGACCATGATTTCCATTCCCGCGGTTGCGTTCGGGATGATCGCCTCCGCGCTGACGCTCATGATTTTCGGGGCGATCATGCCCGCACGCACGGTTCCTGGCGCCCGTGCCCGCGAGGCGACGCTCGGCTTCAAGGAGTTCCTGGAACGCGTCGAGAGCGAGCGCTATCGGAAGATGATCACGTCGCCTGAGATGTTCGAGAAGTTTCTCCCGTACGCGATGGCGTTCGGCGTAGCCGACAAATGGGCGCGGGCCTTCGAATCCATGAATCTGCAGCCACCAACGTGGTACGTTGGCTCGGGCGGCGGTCCATTCAACGTCGGAAACTTTACGTCGAGCATGGGCAGCATGGCGACGAGCGCCGCGAGTACTATGTCGTCGAGCCCGAGCTCTTCGGGATCGGGCGGTGGCGGATCGAGCGGCGGCGGGAGCGGCGGAGGCGGTGGAAGTGGATTCTGATTTCGCGGATGCATGGCTGTCCAGGTGACTCTCCCGGGTCACGTCTTCACCGCCCCCGATGGCGTGCGCGGCTTTGACACGGCGGAATCCGTCACCCCGAAGGGAGCGGCAGCGATGCGCGCGCACGGCTATCGATTTTGCGTCCGATACGTTCGGCGCGACAAACCGCACGCTTCGGCGCTGAGTGCGACCGAGGGGAATTCGCTTCTCAGGGCCGGCATCGGGGTGATGCTCGTTCAGTACGTCGAGTCAGAGATGTCGTGGAGTCCCACCAGGCTCAAGGGCACCCGTAACGGCGACACAGCCGCCTGGGAGGCAGCGAAGCTCGGCGTTCCGTGGGGCGTCACGCTCTGGTGTGACCTCGAGGGCGTTGCGGTCGGGACGGCGGCGGCCAGAGTCATCGATTACTGCAACAACTGGCATCTCGCCGTAGCCAGCGCGGGTTACCTGCCCGGACTGTACGTCGGATACCACGCTGGGCTAAGCGCGACGCATCTTTACCGATCGCTGCGATTCACCCACTATTGGGGCGCGTACAATCTCAATTCAGATCAGGCGCCGGCAGTGAGAGGCGTGCAAATGAAACAGGCTCGGCGCGGGCACAAGGATTCCGTGCCGAATGCCGGCTTCGACTTTCAGGTAGACACGGTCCGTGCCGACGCGCTCGGCGGACGCCCCACGCTCCTGGCGTTGGAGGGATGGCCGGAGCTCCGATGACGCCATCACGCCCGCAGTCCAGCGGCGAAGAGCTCGCGAACAGCCTTACTCACGGACTCGGCGCCCTACTCAGCCTCATCGTTGGGCCCGTGCTCATCGTTGTAGCGGCGAGAACGGGAGACGTCTGGCGCGTCGTGGCGTCGACCATCTACGCGACAACCCTGGCGCTCCTCTACAGCTCGTCGATGCTGTACCATGCGATGCGCTCTCCGCGCGCAAAGACAGTATTTCAACGTATCGATCATGCGGCGATTTATCTGTTGATAGCCGGGACGTACACACCCTTTACGCTCATCACGCTTCGTGGGCCGTTGGGCTGGACTCTCTTCGGAGTCGTGTGGGGTCTCGCGGCACTGGGCGTGGCGTTCAAGGGTGCGTTCGGAAATCGCCTGCCGATGTTCTCTACTATTGTATATCTCGCGATGGGTTGGCTGATGGTCGTGGCGCTGCGCCCGCTCAATCAGCATGTGGCGCCGAGGGGAATCGCGTGGCTCGTGGCGGGCGGGCTGTTTTATACCGGCGGTGTTTTCTTTTACATGCGCGACGAGCGTCGGCGCTTCAATCACGCGGTATGGCACCTGTTCGTGCTCGCCGGAAGTGTATCGCACTTCTGCGCCGTTCTCTGGTACGCTGTCCCCGTTCCGCAGAACCTGCCGGGGTAGCGGCGTTACCTCTCCGCTGAGCGGAGCAGATCGGCCGGCGTCTTTCTGCTCGTCCCGGTTGTTGTTAGTGCGCCTTGTCTACGGTGTTGCGGTCGCGTCCAAACGGGTCGCCTGCGAGCGACTCGGTATGCAGCGCGCAAACCCAATCGCCGTTGCGCTTCACCCACACCGAAGCATCGTTCGCCTCGAGTGGCATCGTCTTCCCATCCACTACGACGCTCTCGTTCACCTTGTACGCCACGATGGCGACGTCGTCACCGACGAATTTGACGTGCGCGTTCTGGTCGTCGATCGTGAACTGCTTGAGCACCCACGCGCCTTCATTGGTCATCTTTCCCATCGTCTTGGCGTCGATTGCGGACGCGCCCTGAGCGCCCACTATGATGCATCCATCGTCGGTCATCCGCTGCGCGCTCGCTGCGTCCTTGGTTTTCATCGCGTCCCAGAAACGACGCTCGACCTCGAGGACTTCTCTCTTTTGTGATTCCGTCATTGTAGATCTCCAATAGAATTGCGCGGGTCCAGTCCGGATGCGGCTCGGAAAGGTCAACCGCGGCCCCGGATGTCAGCTCGCAAAGGACCCTCATAAGAGGAAGAATCGGACCACCAATCGCGGTCGCACGCCGAACAAGCCGTGCCGCTCGCCGCGTCCGGACTGCCTTTGGCTGGACCTAAGCAGGCGGGCGCGATAAACGCTGCGATCAGCGCGTGATTATTGCGCTGAGAACACGCCCATGACGCTGAGCCTCGCCCGATCCGCCTCTCTCGTAGTCGCGGCAATTGCAATAACCTCGTGCGGCGCACCGGCACGACTTCCGCTGGCTGCTGGCTTCGGCAACCACCCGGCAATTCCCCGCCGGCAGGAAGCGATGATTCCGATCGTCAACTACGTGAAGGCGAAGGGATGGCCCGCGGGTGATTCGCCCATTCCAGCCGATGGGCTCACGGTCCAGGCTTTCGCGCATCTCGATCACCCGCGCTGGATCTACGTGCTTCCCAATGGCGACGTGCTGGTGGCTCAGACCAACGCGCCCAGCAGGCCCGACGACAACAAGGGAATCAAAGGATTTTTCTTCAAGTTCTTTTCGGCGAGAGCGGGCGGAAGCGTTCCCAGTCCCAACCGCATCACGCTGCTCCGCGACAGCAATGGTGACGGCGTCGCCGATTCGGCCACGGTATTCATCGGCGGACTTCATTCGCCGTTTGGAATGGCGCTCGTCGGTAACATCTTTTATGTGGCGAATACGGACGCCGTCGTCAGATATCCCTATTCCGCGGGCGAGACTCGTATCAATGCGGCCGCCGTCAGAGTGACGCCGCTTCCAGCGGGTCGCATCAACCACCACTGGACGAAGAACATCATCGCGACTCCCGACGGTTCCCGGCTTTACGTGACAGTCGGCTCGAACAGCAACATTGGCGAGAATGGCATCGAGCACGAGGCCGAGCGCGCCGCCATCTGGGAAGTTGATGCCGCGACGGGGAAGCACCGCGTGTTCGCGTCCGGCCTGCGGAATCCGAATGGCCTCGCGTGGCAACCCGAGACCCGCGCGCTCTGGACCGCTGTCAACGAGCGCGACGAGTTGGGCAGCGATCTCGTCCCCGACTATATGACCGCTGTTCGCGACGGCGGATTTTACGGGTGGCCCTACAGCTACTTCGGACGCCATCCAGATCCGAGGATGCGGCCACAGCGACCCGAGCTGATCGAGCGCGCCATCGTTCCCGACTACGCACTCGGCGCCCACACCGCATCGCTCGGCCTCGCGTGGTCCGGCGCGCGCGCACTTCCCGCGCGCTTCAATGGCGGAATGTTCGTCGGACAGCACGGCTCGTGGAATCGGAAGCCGAGGAGTGGCTACAGGGTGATCTTCGTTCCCTTCAGCGGCGGACGGCCGTCCGGACCGCCGCGCGATGTGCTCGGCGGTTTCATCAGAGACAACGGCGACGCGATGGGGCGGCCGGTGGGTGTGGCGATCGACAGCGCCGGCTCGCTGCTCGTCGCCGACGATGTGGGAAATACGATCTGGCGCGTGACTGGGTCACGAGCGACCGTGGGACATTGATCTGCGTTTGTGCTTGCGTTCGCGGCAAAAAACAAACCGATGTTCTCGCTCCGCTCCACGCTAGCGCTCTTACTGTGTAATTTCCGTCCATGAGATTTCCGAAAGCCCGGGCGATCCGCACCCGACTGCTGAGTCTGGTCGAGGATCTTCGGCGTGAGGAAGATCGACTTGCCCTCGTGCTGAGTCTGGTGATCGGCGCTCTCGTCGGGCTCGTCGTCGTCGCGTTCATTCTGTTGACTGGCCGTCTCGCCGCGCACATGTATCCCGCGGGCGGTGCCGGTTGGCGCAGAATTCTCGTTCCGACTCTCGGCTCGCTCATCACCGGGTATCTCCTCTACAAGTATTTTCCGCTGGCGCGCGGTAGCGGAATTCCGCAGACGCGAGCCGCGGTATTCATTCACGACGGCCGCATTTCGCTGCGATCCGTCGTCGGGAAATTCGTCTGCTGCTCCATCTCGCTCGCCAGTGGAATTCCGCTCGGTCGCGAGGGACCGTCGGTCTACATCGGCTCGGGGCTCGCATCCGTCATCGCGCGGCGTCTTGGCCTCAGCAAGGCTCAAGTCAAGTGGCTTGTACCCGTTGGAGGCGCTGCCGCGCTTTCCGCCGCATTCAACACTCCGATCGCCGCCGTGCTGTTCACGCTCGAAGAGATAATGGGAGATCTGCACGCGCCGGTGCTGGGCTCCGTCGTTCTCGCTTCTGCTACTGCGTGGATGGTGCTTCACCTTGTGCTCGGCGACAACCCGTGGTTTCATGTCGCGGGATATCAGCTGGTTCGTCCGGGCGAGCTCGGCATCTATGTGGTGCTCGGCGTCGTTGGAGGTCTCGCTTCTGTAGTGTTCGTGAAGCTCCTGCTCGGTCTCCGCGCGCGATTCGCCAGGCTGCCGACGGCATCTTTGTGGATTCAGCCTCTGGCCGGCGGTCTCACCGTAGGCATACTCGGCTTTTTCGTCCAGCAGGTGCTCGGAATCGGCTACGATCAGGTCGAGAGAGTGCTGAACGGCGACGTCGTTCTGAAGACGGTTCTCATTCTTG
>JBBQFZ010000050.1:0-18458 GCA_038322455.1 Gemmatimonadales bacterium
GGATCGCTGGCGGAGACTTTCTGAGTAAGATTGTTGTCCACGCCCCAGGCAAGGCAGGCTGCTGCGATCAGGAGCGGCCCCATCGCACCTCCAAGGCGGAACTCTCCCTGCCACGACAAAAGCGCGGCACCAGCGAGAATCGCCATCATGCCAAACGCGATGCGCCGGTCGAAATTCTCCCGAAAGGCGAACCAGGCGAGCAATGCGGTGAACACGCCCTCGAGATTGAGCAATAGAGAAGCACCCGACGCTCGAGTGCGGGAGATACCCAGCAATAGCAGCAGTGGCGCGGCTATGCCGCCCGCCACGATGGCACCGGCGAGCCACGGAAGATCCGCGCGGGCCAAAGGCGTTTCGTTGCCGCTCCTTTTCGAGCGCGTGAGCAGCCAAAAGGAGCCGAGTCCGACGCCCGAGCCGAGGTAGAGCAGGCCGGCGATGAGCTGCGGGCGCGCGAAGGCTATGAGCATCTTCGTGAACGGCGTGCTCGAGCCGAACAAAGCCGCCGCCGCCAGGGCGAGTGGAATTCCGCGTCTCGCGGTTTGCTTCACTGGGTGCAAGCGGTCACGCCGTCGAATCTGACGCACTGCAGGAGATCATCTGTGTGGGTCAACGGGTGTCGGTGCGTTGTCGGGGTGTGGACGACTCTTTGTACGAGAAACCCCTAGAGATTACAGCCGAACACGCTCAGTCGCGTCTGAGCTGTCCGCAGCGAGTCTCCAGCGGCGAAGCAACCTGAAGAGAGTGTCGAGCACCGCCACGACTGGTCCCCGGTCACCAAGACCTGCCAGCGCGACACTCGTCACACTACCCAACAACGCTCCGCCCAAAACGTCCGCAGGGTAATGAGCCCCTACAAAAACCCGGGCAATCGCCATGAGGAGCGCGAGCGCGAGCAGCACCGCTCCCGCTCTTCGGTTGTATCTCCAAACCATCACGGCGACGGCGAAGCCTAGAATTGCGTGATCGCTTGGGAAGGACGTATCCAGCGAAGGTGGAATCAGCTGATTGACCGTGTGGCTGAGATAAGGTCGGGGGCGCGGAAACGCCTTGCCGATGATCTGCCCGAGGCCCAGGGCGACGAGAGCGGAGACGCCGGCGAGCAATGCCCCACGCTGATTGCGGGGACGCCAGGAAAGCCACAGAGCAACGAGTGCCAGGGCGAAAACAATCGGGAGATATTTCGCTGACCCGACCATGAGCGCATCGAGCGCCGAGTTGCTGCCGGCCAATCCATTGACGGCACGGAAGAGGGTGTAGTCGAGGGACCTCGAGGTTGAGTCCGCAGCGGTAATAGCGGCGTTCATGATCGTACCGTCCACGCAATCGCAATATCGTTGTGGACCGGAGCAATCGGGCTAGGCACGCCACCCAGCGCAATTGCCTGCCCGTGTGCATCCCACGACGGGTGATTCATGGCGAGATCCCGGTCAGTAGTCCGGTCACCAACAAAATGAGCAATCCAGTTCCCAACTCGGTCGCAGCCGATCTGCGAAGTCGTTGCGTTCCGATCTGATTGGAGAGCTGCGGCTGGACTCGCTTGAAATTGTAGGCGCCGATCCCGAACGTAATTGCGACCAGGAGAAGTTTGACGAGCAGTATCTCGCCGTAGCTGGTCTGCCAAAGAGCTGAGAGGCGCTCGAGGTGGACCCACGAGGCGAATACGCCGCTGACAACAACCACACCCGCGGAAACCAGCGCGACGGGAGAGAAAGCGTTGACGAGAGAGGCGACGGATCCCCACCGGTCCTCGGCCTCGAGAGTGAGCGCAATCGGAATTCCAATCAGCATCACCGAGAGCAGACTGCCAAGCCAGCTGGCGCCGCCAAGCACGTGAAGCCAGTCTGCCGCAATCATCAGCGAAGTGAGCTTCGGGCTGGCGGCGGCGTGTCCACCCAGTGCCGGTGTTATCGCCAGCAAAAGCGCGGAAGCCGTAGCCACAAGCCACCCCCCGCGCACACGGCGGATGGCGAGAAGGAAGCCGACGAGCGCCGCGCCGGCTGCGGCAAGCTGAATGCGGAACGCGAGACCCCAGTCGGTTCGCATCACCATCGCGCCAATATCAATCCCGTTCATTCCGGGCATCCCGGGCATGTCGCTCATCATCTGCGATTCCAGATGCAGCCGCACGAGCCCGACAATGATCACCAGGGTCGCGGCAACTGTTCCGAGTACCGCAGCTTGTTTCGACATCCTTTGTTTCAGCTCCACTGGCAGCGTCTGCGTCCCGCGAAGAACCAACAGCTTGAAGGAGACTGCGCCGATCAACGCGAGTAGACCCAGGAACAGGAACGCGCGAGCGATCGAGTTTCCGATCGAGCTGGCTGCATCCACATCACCCGCATCTGAAGCGATTTCCTGGTGCGGGACGCTCATTGGCCCCATGGAAGTCGTGCCACCCGTCGAATCCATTGGTCTTGCAGTGAGCGGGTGGAGACCAGAAGCGGCTGGTGTGATTGCGCCGAGGACAACGAACGTGACCTTCCCGTTTGACGGATGGCCGTCAGACGCGGCTGTCCGCCACGACAGCGTGTATTGGCCGGCTGGAAGTGTATCCGATACGTGGAACGCGATCCCCATTTGCCCAGCTGTCTCACGCTCGGCCGCGCCCAAAGGGAACGTATTTCCCGCAGCGTCCTTCAACGATGCAAATGTCATTGACAGCTCTGGCTGTTCGGAAAACCAGAGGCGGATGACCTGAGGAGCCATGGCGAGTCGAGCTCCCGCTGCGGGATCGCTGCGCTTCAAGTGCGCGTGCGCCCATGCTCGCGTGGGAGCGAGGAGAGCGACCGCTATCGCCAGGATCCCGAGCGTTCTATTCATGTCCGGAGCCCATCTTCATCCCGCCCATATCGGTCGCCCCCATTTTGGATCCGTGAAAGGGCCGAAGTCGAAGGAAGATGACCGCGCCAAGGGGAGTCCGCGAGCCGTAGTAGGCTTCGAGTGGAGCGGGCACGAAGTTGAAAGTGCCGGCGGCGCCGAGCCCGATGGTTGCCCAATGAGTTCGCGTCACCTCGCGGATGTAGCCCAATTGCGCAGTGCCAACGTTGAAGTGCTGCCCGGTTGGGAATCCCGGGAGCGTCACTCCTTTGCTGGTTGTCAGAGGGTCAGCCACTACGAGTTCCTCCGCGCTCTTCTGGACCAGTTCCGTTCGTCCGAAGAGTGTGTTCTTCTTGTCGAGAATCGCTTCACTCTCCAGCAGCAGGCTGTGCGACAGTCCAGGCATTGTGCTGTGCTTGTTTGCCCCCCAGATGAAGGTGCTCGCGACCTGGCCGTCGCTTCCGAGCTTCGTGCCGTGCTGCACCGACGTGGTAATTCGATGCATCGATTCAGCGGGATTGAGCGCCTCCGGACTCTTGAGGTAGCCGTATCCGCCCTGCAGACTCCAGTGCGCATTTGGATTCACCGTGAAACGGCCGGAATAGGAATCAAGCTTGATCGGATCGAAGTCCCAGCGATTCTGGTCGGGCTCGCGGCCGTTGAATATTGAGCCTTCCAGCTGCCAGCTATGGGTAAAGATGCCGGTGGTCAGCACGCCGAAGCTGACGTGTGTTGCGTCCTGCCAGTGATGACTGATTGGCGCCGTCAGATTGTCCATCGCGGAGGGTCGATGCATGAACGCAACCGGACTGAGCGCCGGTTCTCCCGAAGGCGCCGCGTAAAAACTCCACGCCAATGATTTGGTGATCGGTCGCTGGTAAAGAGCGCCTAGCTCCATCCAGAAGTCGTGCGGATGTTGCCGATCGTGAAGCGGTTGGCCGTCGAAGTTCTCGCCAGTCTGGAGGAGTAACGGATACCCACGGCTCGTGACGGTGAGCGCATCGAGGCTCAGCATCGTTCGCGCCTGAAAGCGACCGCCCGCGAGATCGTGGGTCGCCATGAGCATCAACCAGTTCAGAGATCCGAGCTGGTCGTCTCCCCGTTCGCCGCCCTGCTTGTCGTACTGAGCGAACGCGAAACCGTGGGCCATGATCATCCAATCCCCCAACATCCTTCGACGATTGGGCATCGTCACGGCGTCGGGGATCCACGTCGTGCCCGATCCCATTCTTTCCATGCTGACGCCCGCCGGGCCGATCATCATGTCTTCAGTCGTGTGGCCATGCATCCCCGGCATGTTCATTCCCGGCATGTTCATTCCCGGTTTCATTCCTTTCATTCCGGCAACGGACGTGTCGTGCTGGTGGCCGGACATACCAGGCATTCCGGGCATATTCACGTGCGCCGAGTCAGGGCTCGGCGGCATGTTCGGCATGTTCGGCATGTCCATGGCTCCCATCTTTGCGTGCGTCGTGTCAGCGCGGGCAGCAGCTGGGTGAGCGCCCATTTTCATCCCTGGCATTGCGGACGCCTTCTTTTTTGACCTGGGGCTCGGCTTGCTCCCGGCCTTTTTGCTGGCCTTCTTCTTCGATGCCGCGGATGCGGTCGGCTTCGCTCCGGCCGCGGTTTTCTTTTTCTTGGCGGCCGTGCCCATTTGCATGCCAGCGGGCATTGTGGATTTGGTGGTATCGCGCGCCGCGCCTTGGGGTTGCTGGGCGCGAGCAGGCGCGATTGCGAACAAGGAGACGAGGGCGAGCGCCGACGCACGGCGACCCGCACGAGCTAGTGCCAACGAAAACATTTTTGCATCCGAAGTTGTTGTGTGGCGCTCTGCCAAACGCGGCAGGCGTCTAAGGGTTCGCGCGCAGAGTCGTCACGCGTGCGCGAACGGGAACACGGAACTCGTGCTCTATGCCTTCGGAGGCGGAGGCTCTGGCGGGGTTATGCGGTTGAGCGGCGTCTGGAACGGAACCGCTGGCAGCTGATCTTCGCTGGAAAACGCGTCGCCACGGGAGACAGTGCGACCCAATTGGATCGAGAGCCCACAGGAGGTCATCGCCTGGCAGCATACGACAGCGGACGATTTGCAAGGCTTGTGTCGATCGCCACTCCCTTGCGACTGCATGGGCATTGCACTGTGCGCGCTCGTCGCGGCAGACGCCGAGGCGGTCGTCGCTCCATTCGTATTCTCGCAGCCGCTGTTGCTTCGCCCTAGCGTGAGCGACAAAGCACAGATGCCTGACAGAATGGAGATCGAGCGGCGGAATCGCATTAAATGAAGTCTAACCGAGTAAACAGAAAATCAAAGCGCGACAGTATGCCGCCACGAACTATGCTCTTCCCGTAGCGCGCTCTTCGCGCTGTCTGCGACGCCCGTACTGCGTGAGCCCGCGCGGCTTATACACCGACAGTATTGCGGCTACGCCCAACGCAACGAGCGCGGCGCCGGCATCGGCGACGAGCTGGATGCGCAGGCCGGCGAGCTCGCCCTTGGCCAGCGTCGTCGCTGCAACAATGCGGGCCAGATGTCCAACTGGCTGCATGTGCACGAGCAGCAGAAGTGTCGCAAAGACCGTTATCAGGAGTTTGATCACGATCCAGTAATGGCGAAACAAACCCCACGGGGTGCCGAGTGACTGAACAAGCCCGGTCAAAAGCGAAGCGAGGCTCAAAGGCACGATGACTGACCACCCGATCAGATTCATGTCGAGATATGCTGCACGTACCATCTGGGCATCCCGGCTGATCAGGCCGGAAAGCGCGAGAGCGAGGAAGGCCCCTACGGCGCCGAACCATCCCACCGAGGAGCCGACATGAGCGGTCAGCCCGAGTTTGCGAAGCGCCGGCGGCATAATCATTGAGATCCGTGGCTGTGCAAGCCGCCCCCGTTGAGATGGATGACGACGATCGTCAGGAGGAAAACGAGCGCGATGATTCCAAATACCTTCACCCATCGCGGAGTACTCTCGTCATCTGGCGTTGGGTCGGTCATGTGCCGGAGCTCTTTGTTGAGGTGGCTTGATGATTTATCGAGCTGACGCAACTGAGAATAATCTAGGCTATGTGTTAAGAGTCGATGAAAAAACGGAAGACATCGTTCACCTCTGTTCCTGGTATCCCACGGTCCAGACCGTCGAACGACCCCGCCTTGATCCGCTCGGCGGCGTCGATCATCGCACGCCAGGCAACTCTGGCCAGCGCGCCGCCAACACTGATCCGACGCACGCCAAGCTCGGCCATCTCCGCGAAGTCGAGATCTGGACGCAGCGCCAGAACGTTGAGCGGCTTCGGCGCAACCGCGCGAACCATGGTCGCGATGTCGCCTTTGTCCCTCACACCCGGTGCAAATAGGCAATCCGCACCGGCTTCGGCGAACGCGACCAGCTTGTCTATTGCGGGCTTCAGTGCTCGAGGATCATCGAGCAACCCCTCGGTGCGCGCGACCAGAATCACGTCATGACCACTTCGCTCGATCGCGCCGCGCGCGGCGCGCACGCGCTCGACCGCGGTCGGCAGATCGTAGAGCTGCCGCTTCGTGCCCACATCCCAGTCTTCAACCGACAATCCAGCGACACCCGTTCCGATTGCGAGCTCCACGCTTTCCGCGACGCCCGCCGGGTCAGACGCGAACCCCGATTCGAAATCGGCGTTTACCGGAAGATCGACGGCATCGCAGAGTGACTCGAGATGGCGGAGCATGTCGGCGCGAGTGACCGCATGATCCGGGCGTCCGGTCGACCACGCATATCCGGCGCTCGTCGACGCGAGCGCCTTGAACCCGATGTGCTGCAACATGCGCGCGCTTCCCACATCCCAGGGATTCGGCAGAACAAAGCACCCACTCTCATGCAGCCGGCGGAACTCCGCCCGGCGCTCGGCGATCGATCGCGTCATTGGATGATTCTACGCAGGACGCCGAGCAACGCGATAGTACGCCCACCACAGATGCGCCGCGGCACCACGGAGCGGCCGCCAACCGTCGGCCAGCGCGATCATCTCCTTCGAGGTCGGCCGCGACTCGAGGTCAAGTCCAACGCGCACAGCATCCTGGAGCGCGAGGTCGCCCGCCGGCCACGCGTCGCTGTGCCCGAGGCAAAAGAGCAGGTAGACATCCGCCGTCCACGGACCGACGCCATGCAGCGCGGTAAGCGTCTTATGCGCCTCGTCGGCATCCTGTTCGCCGAGCGCATTCAGGTCGAGCCGCGCGGAGCGGATCTCGGCCGCGAGGAGCTTGAGCGTTTTTATCTTTGCGGCAGAAAGCCCGAGCTTCGCGAGCCGGGCGGCAGTCGCGCGCCGGATGGAATCGTGGTGAAATGGATCGTACGCGCCGCTCAACCTATTCCAGATTGCGCTGGCACTCGCCGTCGACAGCTGTTGCCCGACGACGATTCGCGCGAGACCGGCGAACCCCGGCTCGCGTTTGCGCAGCGTCGGAATGCCAGTCGCGGCGAGGATTGGGCGAAGCCGGCGATCCTGTTTTACCAACGCCTTCATCGCGCGGTCGAGGTCTGCCTGCTTCTCGAAGCGACTGGATCTCGGCTGCGCTTTGCCTTTCATGAAGCAAAGTTACGCGGCCTTTACGACGACGCGACTAATGTTGCACTTTGCGTATTCCGCCTGATCGAATGATTCATCACATTCGACGACCCGCATCGTGACCGGACTCATGCGCTTCAATCGGCTTCCCTTCGTCGTCCTCTCAGTCGCCCTCGCTTTCGCGTTTGCAAAACCCGTCTCGGAGTATTCTGCCAAATCGCGCCCGAGACGTGTCGTCGGCTACTTTGCATCGTGGGGAGTGCGCAGCAAGGGAACGCGCATCGCCAGTCTGCCCGCCAAGGATGTCACGCACATCTTCTACGCCTTCGCGAAGATCGGTAACGACGGTCGCGTCATACTCTCGGATCCGTGCACCGATGTCGGCAAATGCGACTCGATGCCTCCTATCAACGCCGGCGGAAACTTCGCCGAGCTCGCGCGCCTGAAAGCGCGCAATCCGAAGCTGAAGCTGACGATCTCCATCGGCGGCTGGACGGACTCCGGCAAGTTCTCCGACGCCGCGCTCACCGGGTCGAGCCGGGAGCGATTCACCAAATCGGCGGTCGACCTCTTTATTCGTCAGCGACCCGGACTGTTCGACGGCATCGACATCGACTGGGAATTTCCAGTCGCCGGGGGCCTTGAGGGAAACGTCGAGCGCCCCGCCGACAAAGTGAACTTTACGCTTCTTCTGTCCGCGCTGCGTCGGGAGCTCGATGCGCAGGGCGCGACCGATCACCGGCACTACGAGCTCACCATCGCCGCCTCGGCACGCTCGCAGGAGATCGCCAACGTGGAGATCGCCCGCATCGAGCCACTGCTCGATTTCATAAATGTCATGACCTACGATTACCACTCGGGTCCGGGCCGGACTAACTTCAACGCGCCGCTATATGCCGCTAAGGGAGATCCGACTCCCTCGCTCAATGTGGACGTGACGATGCGCGCGTTTCTCGACGCCCACGTTCCCGCGAACAAACTTCTCGTCGGAATTCCGTTCTACGGACACGGATATGGGAATGTGCCGAACGTCAACGGCGGATTATTTCAACAGGGCACCGGCAAACCAGCCGAATGGCCCCAAGGCGCCGGCGATTGGAGGACCCTATCGCAGACGCGCCTCAAGGACCCGCATTACGTTCGCCACTGGGAATCCTCGGCCCGCGTCCCCTGGCTGTACAACTCGACCAGCGGAACATGGGTGAGTTACGACGACCCGCAGTCCGTCGGAGAAAAGGTCCGCTACGTGCGCGAGCGCGGACTCGGCGGCGTCGTGATCTGGGAGCTGGGCGGCGACAACGGAGCTTTGATGCGCGCCATATCCGCGAAGTAGTCGCGCAGGCGTTGCGGGTCGCCCGCTGAATCGGCGAAGCCGATGTAGCCGTCCGGCCTGACGAGATAGACCGCGTTGCGCGCGATGCCCGCACGCCGCATCTCAGCTCGCCACGCGAATTCGTGGAGCGATATCCCGAGCCCAGCGCACGCTTCCGCGACGCCGGCGCCCGCCCTTCCGTAGATGTGAGCCTGCCACTTGAGCAACGTGAGCGGCGCGAAGTTGTCCGATCCCGGCTCGGTCTCTATCCAGGGCAGGCGATCGCCACCGCGGAGATCTCCCGCTGTACCCGAGCTCAACGGGCTTTCTCTATAATTGACTCCGATCTGCGATACGACGCGGAACATGGCTCGCCGCGCGCTGGGAATGCGGAACATCACCGGCACAATTCGCGGCACAATGCGCGTGCGTACCCATTGTGCGATCGACCCGCGCCTGGTGATGAACGTGAACATGCGATCGGTGGTTGCGACCAGACGGCGCGCGAATCCAATGCGCTCGATCTCGTACGTAGCTAGCAGACTCTCGCCAGAATCCCTGCGCAGCACCGCGGCTAGCTTCCACGCCAGGTTCACCGCATCCCCAATGCCCGTGTTCATGCCCTGACCCCCGACCGGGCTGTGAACGTGTGCCGCATCGCCGAGGAGGAACGCGCGCCGGTCGCGGAACTTGGACGCCACGCGATGGTGAACGTGGTAAGTCGAGAACCAGTTCACCGTCGTGATGACGAGGTTCAGGTTTCTGACTACGCGCTGACCGATGTCATCGAACGCGAGCGCGCGCTGCTCGCGACCCTCGTCCCACTTGGCGGGCCCAATCAGTCGAAGGTGTCCGGCACCCCGCATAGGTAGCACCAGCAGGAAATCCGCGTCGTCGAGCTCGATGTGGAGCTCGTTATTTGTAACCGGCCCTTCTCCAACGACGTCGGCTACGTAAAACACGCCTGAGTAAGTCCCGCCCGGAAAACCCGCCGCGATCGACTCACGCACCGTGGACCGCGCTCCGTCGCACCCGGCGAGATAGGCCGCGTCGTACATCTCCTCGGAACCGTCAGCGTGCTTGATGACGCACCTCACGTGGTCGGCGTGTTGATCGAAGCGGACCAGCTCCGCCGGGCGTTCCACTTTTACGCCGAGCTCGTCGAGCTGCTGAATCAGAAAGCGTTCGTGGGCGTCCTGGGGATAAATCAGCGGGTAGGGAAACGGACTCAGTCCTTTTCCCAGACTAGCCACCGGCACGCGCGCTGCTTTTTTACTCTGCGCCCAGAGATTGATTGCCGCGATCTGGACGCCGGCCTCCACGACCGCTTCGGAAAGTCCCACCTGCCGGTAGAACTCCAGCGTGCGCGCCTGCACCGCAACCGCGCGTGAAGTAGTTCCCGGCTCGGCTGCTTTGTCGATGATTCGTACGCGAACGCCGAGTCGGGTCAGCCAGAGGGCGAGAACCAGGCCGGTCGGGCCCGCCCCGACGACGAGGACAGTTGAACGGGGATCAGTCACTTTGCGCGCTTCTCTGACGCTTCCTCAGTGAAAGCATGAGCATTATCAGCATGCCGAAAGCGAGCGCAGATAGTGAGTAGTTGAGAGTTCAGTATGTCGCACGGTCACCAACCATCCAGCCACTGTACATGAGATTTTCGCGAGGGAGAGCGCCACCGCCGACGCAACGAGGTTCCCCATGACGTCCGCGAGCAACGCATTCTACATGTGCCAGCGTGCTTTATAGGCCGCGCACAGTTGATCGAGCATACGCTGGTACTCTGAATCCACGTCAATTCCACAGCTATTCGGGCGCGGTAGTGATGGTGGATTCACGTTGTCGATATTCACCGGGACCAGCAGCACGAAGTCGTATCCTGCCACGTGTGTATGACCAGGCTTGCGGGTCGGCAACTTTTGAAGGAGCGCTATGGTACGGGTTGGGTCGGTCTTAGTATTACGACTGACGGCCCACGAAAACTCTTTCCAGAGTGTCTGGTCTCCTGACGACAAGCGCGGGAGCACCTTCGCTTCAAACTCATCTTCCCGATCCCTGAAGAACGGGTGAACCTGGTCGGGGATATTGAGAACACGCTCTGCTAGACCAACTAGCACCGTGGCCACGAGCAGTGCCTCGGGTCGCGCCGAGTGAATTGCCGACAGGACTTTACTCAGATCATCGAAACGGTTAGTACGATTTCGATGCGCGGTGATCACTGACTTGTTTTCAACCGCGATCCGCACACCAGGAATGTTGAGCTCGCCATCGGGCCCGGGCTCGCCAACGAAGAGATCGATCTTTCGAAGCCGATCTCCGGGTGACCGAACGTTGATCCATGTCTTCACTATACCGGCATTGACGTCGGATTTGAGCTCCTCACATCGATCGAGGAGATCTTTGTACAGCGCGTTACTCACTACATCGGAATGACCCTCAAGCCGGTGGTTGTGATATCCGGCTTTCGCGATCTCGTCCACGGCCAGGTCGAACGGAGTCGTCACGCCGTCAGTTCTTGCGGAAGCTCGGCATCGAAAAGATGAGTCTGGATTGCCGGCGCGAATGTCTCGGGAACTGGAAGTCGTTTCAGGACGTGTGACTGCATCCTCAAGTAGCCTTTTGCCGCGCGCTGGCAGTTGTCGCGCAGCCAACGCTGGGCAGGAACCGAGTTGAGGTATTCGGCGAGCGCGGTTATTCGATGCGGATCGGTAGGAACGATATAGTAGATCGAGTGCCTCGGAACAAAATGTCCGGATTGATCCAGCACAAAATACGGCGTCATCCCAATGTCTTTGCAGAGCAACTTGGGGCGGAGCAGGTCTTTCAACGGCGGAGTTTCATGGAAAGCATACCAAGGTTTATGATCGACGCATGTCCGCGCAAGGAGTTTAGCGCGCCGGCTCGGCTCAGAGAGATAATGGCCGAGTTCTCCTAGCCTTTTTTCCGGAAGCAGGGAGCCATAAATATCGTACGGGACGAGCATCGAGTGGTTTTCAACGGTAGTACCGTCGGGTGCAAGCTGTCGCCCGGAAATCGTCGGATATGCAAAATCCCTAAGCCCGTCGCTGAGATCTGAGGTGCGGACAATAAACACTGAGTCGGCACCGGTAGCCACACCGCAGCTCACGCGCACGCAGATGTCATCCAGCGTGAGAGTCTCAGTATGACTTTCCGCGCCTAGAACAGCGGGCAACCAGGAGCTCGAGTCAGTGGGCAGGCTAACCACTCTGGTGGTGCCGTCGCGAAGTTGAACCCGTGTCTCGCCACGCGGCCGTCGCTTGGTTATGGTCGATATCAAGGGATACGTGACCAAAGCGCCAAAGGTCTCTTCATCCAGGAAGTGGAGCTCGTCCACGTTTTCGTCGTTAAGTAATTTGCGGAGGGGTGCTGCCGTCTGCACGTAGAGGAATTTCTCCGGCGTGATATACACTAGGCGGCCCCCCGCATTCAGGAGAGACAAGGCCCGCTCGAAAAAAAGCAGATACAGATCGAATCGCCCTCGGGCGGTGACATACTGCTGTCGGTAGTCGCTCCGCTCACTGGAAGAGAGAGCCGTGATTGCGACGTAGGGGGGATTCCCAATGATGTAATCGAAATGACCGAACTGCGTCACGAGAAAGTCGGCGTTGCGAATCTCGATCTTCGCGATACCGGCAAATCGGTCCCTGCAGAAGGCGACGTGAGCGGGATCTGAGTCGACCCCGACCATGCGAGGTATCTCGACGTTGCGGCTTTCGCACCAGCGAACTACCCCATCGAGGAAAACACCACTGCCGCAGCCTGGATCAAGCACCGTCGTCCCCGGTGCTGGCGCGCCACCCTGAAAGAGCTTTCCGACCATGAGGTCGACAGCCGTGGCAGGAGTGAGGGCGTAGCCTTTCATAGCGATGCCGAGGTTAAGCTGTGCATTGAAGACAAGAAAGGCGTCTGCTGGGCGCGAGAACGAACTACGAAGATATCGCGTTGACCGTGTTCGCGGTGGCGCGTCTTTCTACGTTACGGTCCAAAATGTCCCTGCTCGGTTCGAACGGCTGGCCAATTTTCTTTAATTTGCCGGAAAGATTGCAAGCTCATGCGTGGAAGTTCACCAACGATTCAGATATCGCTCGTGTCGCTTCCATTCGGCAATTGTATTTCAAATTCGAGCTGTTGAGTTGGCTGCTGCGACTCTTGACCGCCTCAACATCCACCCATACAACCAGACAATCGCCCCCACGAACCCAATCACCCCAAGCCATGGCGCCAGCGCAAACGTCCCCGGCACCAACGCAATCGGCGCGTCCTTTGAGAACCCGACGATCAGCCCGGCGTTGAGCACTCCCCAAATGCTCTCGCCCACGATCAACCCAGACGCCACGAGAGTCCCAAGCCGCTGCGCCCGCTCCGGATTAGGCATCGTCCTCGTCCGCCCATCGTACCAGTGCGCCAGAACAGCACCGATGATCACCGCAAACGTAGCCGACATCGGCAGATAAATACCAATGCCCACAGCCAGAGGCGGGATCCGCAGCTTCTTCATCGCCCCGAGCATCGCGTCGAGGATCACGAGACCCACACCCACCAGCGCCCCGATGCCGAGCATCTTCCACTCGAGACTCCCCCCAATCACACCCTGCGCGAGCGCCGAGATCAGCGTGGCCTGGGGCGCGGGCAGCGGATTCGCCGCCACCACGTTCACGTTCGGCGCACCCGCGAATCCATAAGCCTTTGCGAGCAGATTCAGCACGAACGGAATCACCGCCGCTCCGGCCGCGACTCCCACAATCAGCGCGATCTGCTGACGCATCGGTGACGCGCCCACCAGCTGACCCGTTTTCAGATCCTGAAGATTGTCGTTCGAGATCGTCGCGCACGCGAACACTATCGCCGTCACGAACAACGCAAACGCCACCAGCGCCTGACGCGTCTCCGCCGTCGGCGACACCGCCAGCGCGATCACCGACGCACAGATCACGATCGACAGAATTCCGACGCCCGAGATCGGGCTGTTCGATGCCCCGATAAGCCCCGCCATGTATCCGGAGACGGCCGCGATCACGAATCCAATTATCAGCACGAACGGCACGGCGATCATCGTCAGCTTCACCGCGCTCGGCGCCAGCACGGTCGACTTCGCGAACGTGAATGCCAGCCAACCGGCAATCACGAGACACACGGCGGTCAGCGCGTAAATCCACGTTGGCCCAATGTCGCGATCCGTATCGTCCGCCGTCGCCACCGCGCGCGACGCGGCTAACGTGCTCACCAATCCGCCCACCACCGGCTTCGCCAGCGTGATCAGCGTGTAAATCGCCGCCACTGCGATGGTGCCGGCGCCGATGAACCGCACCTGCGTCCGCCAGATCGCAATCGTGTGGACCGCGAGTGTCTGGCCGGCGGTCGCTGGCTGCATCGACGTCAGAAGCGGCACCGCGATCACCCACGAAATCACCTGACCAACCAGCATCGCCATTCCCACCGACAATCCAACGAGATGCCCTGCGCCGAGCAGCGCGAGCGACCACGCGATGTTGTAACCGGTCGACGCGTTGGCGCCGAGTGCGAAGAACCCCGTCAGCTCAGCGGCAGCGATCTGCGTCGCCGTGATGATCGCGAGTCCCGCGGAAGCGACCGTGCCCAGTACGACGGCGACGAGTCCTTCTCTCGCTTCCCCGGTCTCGTCCTTCGTCTCCCCGCGCGTCCCCGATCCCACCTTCAGCACCTCGGCCGCCGCGACTCCCTCGGGGTAGGGCAAGTCGGAGTTGGTCACCAGCGCGCGCCGCAGCGGAATCGTGAACACCACGCCGAGCACGCCGCCGCTTACGCAGATGAGAAACGTTTCCCAGAACGGGAATCCTGTCCACCAGCCGACGATCACCAGTCCCGGCAGAACGAAGATGATCGCCGAGAGGGTGCCGGCCGCGGAGGCGACGGTCTGGACGATGTTGTTCTCGAGGATCGTCGAGTCCTTGAAGGCGCTCAACAATGCCATCGAGATCACCGCCGCCGGGATCGACGAGGCGAAGGTGAGGCCGACCTTGAGTCCGAGATAGACGTTGGCCGCCGTGAAGACCGTCGTGATGAGGGCGCCGAGAATCAGCCCGCGGATGGTGAGTTCTTTGGGTTTCATGAGGCTAAATCTTACAACCAAGGAGTGAGGTGGCACGAGGGCCAGCCATTTATGGGGCAATTGGCCCGTTCATAGAGACCCCGGTGCATTCGGGAACAGGGTTGGCGAGAACAGGACGTGCTGACCCTATTATATCCGAGGCTTCGACTCAGCGGGTGCGACGATCCGGCCCAATTAACCCAACCGGCAGGAGCAGGTGAAAATGACGATTCGGATAGCGGGACAGAGCAGCGGGTGGTTCGCACTGGCGATGGTTTCCCTCGCGGCCTGCTCGAACGGAAAACCGGACAGCGCGTTGGCGAGTCCCGTGAGCGCTGCAGCTACTACCACTGTACAACAGTCGGGGCCGGACTCGACGAGCCAAAGCGCGGCGCTCCGTCTGATCGTTGATTCGACGGGGACAGCCGCGCGCTACCGCGTGCGCGAACAGCTGGTCGGCCACGACCTGCCTAACGACGCGGTTGGAGAAACGAAGAGCGTCACCGGCGCCATCGCATTCGATTCCGCCGGAAAAGTGATACGCCAGGCATCGAGATTCACCGTTGACGCTGGCACTTTCGTCAGCGACAAGGATCGTCGCGACGGGTTCGTGAAGGGTCGGCTTCTCGAGTCAGATCACTACCCAACGGTCGTTCTCGTTCCAACCGATGTGCGCGGGGTCAGCCTGCCGCTCCCGACTTCCGGCGCGCGTCCTTTCGAGATGACTGGAGATCTCACCGTGCGGGGCGTCACCAGACCCACCAGATGGAAGGGAACCGCGAGTTTCGCAGGCGGCAAAATTTCGGGCGCCGCCGGGACTGCGTTCACCTTTGCCGACTTCCAGATTGAACAGCCCCGCGTGCCGGTGCTGCTCAGCGTGGCCGACACGATCCGTCTCGAGGTCGACTTCAGCCTGGTACCGCACCGGTAGCACACGTCGGCTACATAGGTGTAGTGGCGTTTTAAAAAAAACCCCGGTCGGCCACGACGATCCGTAACGCCTCACAGAGCGATCCATTTGATCCGTGTCATCCGAAGTATCCGGTCGAACCTTCCGTTCTTTTTGCCAGCCCAAGCGGCACTTCCCGCCGCGAGATGCAGAAGGCGCGGGAGACAGAATCCCCCGCGCCTTCTTTTATCGCTCTGACCTACATGTCCGAGCCAGTATCGATCGCACTGATCTGACGACGAATGCTCGTCCATGCATTCTGCGTCTGAACCGACGCCCGCGAAGACTGCATCGCACTGTCAACACGACGCGCGGCACTCGCAAGCGCACGTCCCGCCAACACGGCTGCGTCCGGATTTCCAGCGGTGTTCACGATCTGCTCGTAGAGCGATGCGTTGTCCGCAAACGCCGACAGCGCGAACCAGAGCTCCAGGTCCGCCTGTGTGTACGAGCGGGAGTTGTCCAGTCGACCCACACTGGATGCCGCGAGCTCGGAACGAAAACGCGATGCCAGATTTTGCGCGTCACGTCTAACCGTCGACGCCGCGGCGCGCGACAACACCGTGCCACTTACATCACTGACGCCGCTCGTGCCAGCGAGGCTGATGCCAAGCGCCTGCGCGGTGCGGCCGTCGAGATTACCCGTCGCGCTCAGATTGCGATCGACCTGGTACTGAAACAGCGCACGTCGAGTGGCGTCATCGAGCACACCGTTCACAGGCCCACGATAGTAGTTCTGCTGCGCGAGCGCCTGCTGCGCCGCCTGAATCCGATTCGTTGCCGTATAAATGGTAGAACCTTCCGCGCCACGCAGTCTTCCGCCACCGCGCAGCGTCACTGCGCTCCGGAGCTCGACGGCGAGCGGAGTTCCCGCAGGCACACTCACATCACGGCCCTCGGAGAGCAGGCCGCCCAGTGCGGCAAAGATGTTGTTGGTGCTTTTGCTCGAACCAGCCCCGGCGATTGCCGCGCCTATTCCGCCGCGCTCTCCAACCAGAACCACGTGCGCATCCGGACTGCTCTGGATCTGGCGCCGCTCAGCGGAGTCGGTGCTGGTGAGCTTGCCGTCGATCGAAAAGGCGGTTCCGTTCGGCAGTGTTAGCCGATCGAAGACAACCTCGATGACACCGGACTGCTGGCGCGTCGCGGGGGTCGCCAGAGTTACGGAGCCGCGAATTCTGCTGCCCGCGGGAATGACCGTGTACTCGTCGATGCCGATGCTTTCCTCGACGTTCGTCTCGAAGATCTGCCCGGCTCTGGCGGTCGCGGATTGCAGCGGTGCCGTAGTGCGAACGATGATGACACTCCCGGCCGGGAGCACCACTCGCGACTGGGCCGAAGCCGTAGCTGATGCGGCAAGCGCGAACCCGATTCCAACTGCCGCGGTTCGGAAGTGCATGAGTCGAATATGAAGCATAAGGATCCTCCTCCTAATGAGTTTGTCATGGCTTAGCAGACAAACATCTATTCAAGAGGCGTTCCCTAAAACGAGCTAGTGCTGAGCTTGGCGGAGGCCCTACGTTTACCGCCAATTGTCGTTAAGTGCTTGTCATGACATGGTTTGTAATCGTGCGCACCAGACAACCCACACTCCGGGGACGGTGACTAAGGGCACAAGGATCTTTCACCTCATTCATTGTTGCTCGGGAGCACCCATGTCGCGCCGCGTCCTGATGTTCTGCCTCATTCTCGCCTTGCCATCGGTGCCGCTGCGCGCGCAGGCACCGACCGCGCCCGCGCTCCCATCCACGGCCGCTGGGTCGGCTCTCCGCGCGTGGCTCGAGGCATACAACAGCGGGGACTCCGCCCAAATGGCGGCGTACCTCAGCAACTACCAGCCAGAGCGGCGCTCGGCGACGCGCTGTACTTCCGAAGGATGACGGGCGGCTTCGACTTGCTCACCATCGAGCGGAGCGAGCCGCGGCATATAGAGTTCACCCTCCGCGAGCGCAGCAAGCCGATGACCGCCTACGGCGCGCTCGATGTATCCGCGGGCGAGCCGACTCGCGTTACCAGCTCGATGCTCCAGCCCATGGGACTCAATGCATCGGTCGCGACGCTCGGCATCGACGCGGCCACGCGCGCGCGCGTCGTCAACCGTGCAGCCGCGCTCCTCGACTCGTTCTACGTTTTCCCGGCGACCGCGAAGCGCATGGGGGATTCCGCGCGCGCCCGTCTCGCGCGTGGAGAATATGACTCGTACCGGAGCGGGCCTGGGTTCGCAATGCGACTGAACAGCGATCTCGCCTTGATCGCGCACGACAAGCACCTCGATGTTCGCTACGACACACGGGCTATGCCGCCGCAACGGCCAGCGAGCACGACGCACTCCGCGCCATCCGCGGACGAGATCGCGCGGGAGCGGAAGGAGATGGACGATATGAACTGCGGTTTCCGAAAGGTCGAGCAGCTCGAGGGAAACGTCGGCTACATCAAGTTCGACATGTTCGCGGATCCGGAGATCTGCGAGCCCACTGCCTCGGCGGCGATGAACTTTCTGTCAGGCACCCGCGCATTGATCTTCGATCTTCGGGAGAACGACGGTGGCACCCCGGGAATGGTCGCCTTCATCGCGTCGTACCTGTTCGACCGGCGCACGCACATCAACGATCTGTGGACGCGCAGCACGGACAAGACCCAAGAGTTCTGGACGCAATCCACGGTGCCCGGTCGGCGGTTCGGCGGCGAGAAGCCCGTCTATGTGCTGACATCGGCCAACACGTTCTCCGGTGCCGAGGAGTTTACGTACGATCTCAAGG
>JBBQFZ010000051.1:0-18158 GCA_038322455.1 Gemmatimonadales bacterium
CATCAGCGACGAGCAGATCAAGCAGGCGTGGCGCAAGCTGGGCTTCTATTGCGAGGTGGACACCCAAAAGCGGCAGTGGAAGCTGACGGGATCCCGTGCTGGGCTCCTCTATTTCCCCGACCTCGTGCTTGGTTTCGTCGCCGACCCAAAAAACGCGACCGACGGCGAAAAGGAGCACTACGGCCCCTACGGATCTCTCGAGATAATGATGTGGCCGGATGCGGGATTCGACAGCCACGCGATCCGGGGTTCTTCGACCAGCCTCGCCCATCTCGCGGAGGTCATCGAGGTGAAGCTGGCTACCGCCGAACCGGGCACGCCGATAACGATCCGGGAAGAGTACGCGGCTGGTAGTCCCTACTCGCTCGTGCTCGATGTTCGCGCCGATGGGTTCGATCCAGCGGCGGCGGACCGCGAGCATCTGGGCGCTGCTATTGAGCCGAAGCCTCCGCCGGCAAAGGGCGCGAAAGAGCCGTCGTAGCCTTTTCAGCACGCGGCAGGAGGCGCTTATCGTCGATACGCGTTGCCCAATCAACAAACGTCGGCGTTATCCCCTTCCATTCCATTTCGTCGACATCGTCGAAGAGCCGGGCATCAGTACGAAGCGTCGCGAGTGTCTTGAACAGGATCGCGCGCTCGCGGTTGGCGCCGAGTGTCGCCGGCGGAAATGACTCGATCGGACCGTGCTTGTTCAGCAGGCTCGCGGCGGTGCTCTTGCCAATCCCCGGAATCCCCGGATAGCCGTCCTGCGCGTCGCCCACCAGCGCCAGAAAATCCGGGATCAGCTCGGGGTCGACGCCGAACTTCGCGCGCACGGCTTGCGCGTTCCGCACCTGCATGCCCTTCCGAATGATCTGGACGACGCGGTCGCCACGCACGCACTGCGCAAGATCCTTGTCGTTCGCCCAGATGCAGATTTTCTCGACGCGGGAATCCTTGCACGCGAGATGCGCGGCCGATGCGAGACCGTCGTCGGCCTCGAGCTCGACCATCGGCCAAACCGCGACACCCATCGCGGCGAGCGCTTCCTCGAGCGGGAGAAACTGTGCGTGCAAAACGCGGTCGATCCCCTCCCCCGTCTTGTAGTCGGGCCAGAGATCGTTGCGAAAGGACTCGATCACGTGATCGGTAGCAACGCCGACGTGCGTCGCACCCGTCTCGACCATCTCAAGCACCGAGTGCAATACACCCGCTACCGCGCCGAATGGTTTGTCCTTGCCTTCGTTCCAGCTGCGCTGCCCGTAGAAGTGGCGGAACAGCTCGTAGGTACCGTCGATGACGTGAACGATCACTTCTTCGGCCGCTTCGGCGCACGCTTCAACAGATCGCGCATTCGCTTGAGCTCTTTCGAAGACAGGCGCTGGTGCTGCACGAGGTGCGCGAGCAGCTTGAGCGGCGATCCCCCATAGATCTTGTCCAGCACTCGCGTGAGCGCGGACTCTCCCGCCGCCTCGGCTGCGATGACGGGAAAATAGACGTGCGTCTTTCCTTCGCCGCGCCGGTGCGAGACGAATCCCTTGAGCTCGAGCGTTCGAATCATGCTGGAGATGCTCGTGTAGGCGAGATCTGGGTCGACGCGGTCGCGGACTTTGGTGACGGTCCCTTCGCCGAGCTCCCAGAGGACGCCCATGATGTCGAGCTCGCGCTGAGTGAGGTGCAGCTCCGTCACGGCTGGGATGGCGCGGGCGTTGTCATCGCCGCGTGCGCGTGGGATGAGGAGCCGAGTACGGGGTGGGGCATCCACAACACTAATAGCAGGAGCGCCATCACGGCGGCGGGCAGCAGAAATTTCTGGGCGTGCCTGAGCGGCCTCGGTGCGACGAGTGCTGTGAGCCGGCGCTCGAGCGACCCTACTCCGAGGAACGCGGGCTGAAGGCGGGGACCGCGGTTCGCGGCTTGCGCGACCTTGAGCAGCAGCTCTCCGTAGGCGGGGGCGTCCCCGAGCGCTTTGACGACGCGATTGTCGCAGTCGAGCTCGACGGCGAGACAGAGGCGGCGGACCTGCCACCAGAGGGCGGGATTCCACGGCATCAGGAGGATGGGAAGCGACGCCAGGAAAAGAAGCGCGGCATCGTGCGCGCGACGGTGCTCGTCCTCGTGACGCAGAACGTATTGACGCTGACGTGCAGGCAGGGCGAGCACCCAACGAGGAACCACGACCAGGGAGCGCAGCACTCCGACGGTGGCGGGTCCGAGCTGATTGGTGACGACGACGGGAACGCCGTCGACGATCGCGGCGTTGTGCCGATCGCCTACGCCTCGGCGCGACACGTGAACCAGGTACCAGACACGCAGCACGTTTGCCAGGCCCCAGACGATCAACAGCGCGGTCGCAATGAACCAGAACCGCTCGATGGTCGGGTTGAACGAGCGGATGCGCTCCCACCAGGCGGGATCGAGCGCGTCGAGCGGTGCGTTAGTAATCGAATGAGTTACGGACGGCCGGGACGCGTGCTGATCCAATGCCTTAAGGACGGACCAGGTGTGGTGCTGGCCATAGTAGCCCGGGAGTGCAATGGACGTCGGAATGATTGCGCCCCATACCCAGCGACGCGCCGAGGTTGTGGGCAGGATGCGCTCCACGAGCAGCCCGACGACGCCGAGCAGGAGGCCAACGGTGGAGACGTAGAGGAGGCAAAGCATTCGACGAGTTCCTCTTCTGGTGGAGCACGGGCCGGCTGGGCCGTGCTCCAGAAAACGAATAACTAAGTCCTTGCGACAACTTCAAGCCTTACGGATGAATCTTCATCGCGGTTTCTAACGCGGGTTGGGCTCGGACCGTACGCGATCGCAGGACGGCCGGCACTTGTAGCCGGGGGCGTGACAAACCAGTTTGGGTGAAATCCACAATTGGTCGACATGACTCAGGATCGATGGACGGAAGTTGATCAGTATTTCTCATCGCGCTTGCTCGGGAGCGATCCGATTCTCGAATCGGCGCTCGAGGCGAGCGCGAATGCGGGCCTGCCACTCATAGCCGTCTCGCCAAACCAGGGAAAGCTCCTCCAGATGTTGGCGCAGATCCTCGACGCGAGCTCGATCCTCGAGATCGGAACCCTCGGCGGTTACAGTACGATCTGGCTCGCTCGCGGGATGCGCGCGGGAGGGCGGCTTATCACGCTCGAGCTGGATCCCGCGCACGCCGCTGTCGCGAAGGCCAATCTCGCGCGAGCGGGACTCGGCGACGTTGTCGATGTGCGGCTGGGTAGCGCGCTGGATACCCTTCCACGCATCAAGGCCGCGGGTCGCGATCCGTTCGATATGATCTTCATCGATGCGGACAAGGCAAACATTCCCACGTATTTCGAGTGGGGGGTGAAGATGTCGCGGCCGGGCACGCTGATCATCGTCGACAACGTCGTGCGTGACGGAAATGTGGTCGACGCCGAGAGCGGCGACGCAAGCATTCAGGGCGTGCGTCGCTTCGTCGAGATGCTGGCGGCGCGGAAAGACATGAGCGGAACCGCGATTCAGACGGTGGGCACCAAGGGATACGACGGCTTTGCGATCGTACTCGTCGGATCGCCTGACGCGATGCGACATTCAGGATGATCGAAACCGTTCATCTCCTCCTCCGCCCCTACGCGCCCGAGGATCTCCTCGCGCTGATCGAGGAGCCCGAGAAATTCGAAACGCTGACGGGCTTCCGCGCTTCACCGGGCCTTCGTGAGTTCATGGTCTCGCCGGATGTATCCCCCGCCTGGACCGCAAGCCTTCGCACGCTGAAGGCTCCCGATACCTGGACGATCGGCTTTGGGATCATCGATAAGGAAAGCCGCACGATCATCGGCGGAGCGGGCTTCAAGGGCGCGCCCGATGCAACCGGCACCGTCGAGATCGCCTACGGTATTGTCGCGTCATTCGAAGGCCGTGGCTACGCCACCGAGTCCGCGCGCGCGCTCATTGATTACGCGCAGAAGAACGAGCAGATGCACCAGATCATCGCGCACACCCTCCCGCTTCCAAACGCATCGACACGCGTCCTCAAGAAATGCGGATTCACCTTTGCCGGTGAAGTCATCGACCCCGAAGACGGCCGCGTCTGGCGCTGGGAGCTCGCACCACATTCTACTACGCGACAGGAGAAATCGCCGTGAAGATCAAAGTCTCCCGTGAGAGCCAAACATGAAAAAATCAGGCGCGAGCCAGGGCGAGCCGGCATCGAAGCTCATCTCGAAAAGAATCGCCGAGCTCGGCGACTGGCGCGGAAAAACTCTTGGCAGAATGCGGAAGCTCATAAAGCAGGCGGACCCGGACGTGGTCGAGGAATGGAAGTGGATGGGCACTCCAGTCTGGTCGCACGACGGCATCATCTGCACCGGCGAATCATACAAGAAAGTTGTAAAGCTCACCTTCGCGAAGGGCGCGTCACTGAAGGATCCGGCCGGTCTCTTCAACTCGAGTCTCGACGGAAACGTACGCCGCGCGATCGACATCTCCGAAGGAGAAGAGGTTGACGAGCCTGCGTTCAAGGCACTCGTTCGCCAAGCGGTGGTCCTGAACAGTTCTCGTAAGTCGACAACTTCGAAGAAAGCGAAGTAAGAACCTTGCCGCTGACAGGCACTATTCGGTGCGACTGCATCGCCTCAGCCGCCACAGAGACCGGCGCGTGGGGATCCTGAATCGGGCGAACAAACGGAATCGTAGAGCGCGATTCCCCCGCCAAGTATGACGAATCCAATCGCCGCGCCGGCGATAGCGTCGCTGGCAACGGAGCGATTCCCCGCTGCATTCGACTGACCCGCTATTGAGAACACAACCGCACCTGCCGCGGCGCCGACGAGTCCCCACTTCACCCAGCGGGGAGTTCCGCCAGACGCCTGTGCAGCAACCCGGGTGTGCGCGTTACTGCTCGATGTCTCGAGGATGCGAGCCGCGGCAAATCCGCCTACACCGGCAGGGAATCCCGCTCGCAAATCCTGTGTGCCGAGCGAGCGACTTGCGGGTTGTACAACAGAAACCGCCGCCTGCTGCGTCGTCGCGGGTGACGGGACGGAGACCAGCAGGGCAGCAGCCAGCAAACAGCGGAATGATCCGGGGATCGTTCTCCTTCGTTGAGCGATTGGGCGCAGGCCGGCGAATATCCCTTAGATCTTCAAACCCCGCAAGCGCTTCCTGCACCGCGTCTTCAGCGGCCGAGAAATCGTCGTATCGACGGGAGACAGCGCCGAGCACCTGCGGGGGGGCGAACGTAAGATTGTGCATGGAAGACGACATCAGCCGGGACACTATGAGAGTCAAGCGACAACCATTGCTGTTTTCTGCATTCCTGTTCTTCGTCGGCTGCTCTACAGAGAAATCAGCGCCGCCACTGCCAACCACTGAGACAGCACCAGCGAAGGTCACGGCTCAGCTCCCTGACAGCACTGCAGCCGCGAAGGTGGCCGATAGTGTAGAGGCATCGGACCCGGCAGATATCGACAGCCTGGACTGGAGAGGATAGCCATTCGTCCGGTCAGTGATATCGTTTCGCGTGTTGGAACCGAGCTTCGGATTCGATTGCGGAACGGGAGCACCGCGATCATGAAGGACAATACCACGGGCGGTATGGCGTTCGCGCTACCTCGGTACGCAGCATACCTCAAGGCAATACACTCGCACCTGGTGCATCAGTATCAGTACGAGGGCGAGGGTATTTATTTTGCCGTCGATGACTCGACCGGCGATTCGACAATGCTCTTTGCCATGCCCGTTGTCTCGCCGGATGCACAGCGATTTGCGATAATGTCGATGGAAGCATGGAGGGCGGAAATCCGGGTGTGATCGAGGTCTGGCGGATAGTTGGAAGAAAACCAGAGATCGAATTCTCGCACAACACCGAAAACGACCACTGGGAGCCTTCAGATGCAGTGTGGCGGGACTCGGTCACAATCGATTTTTTCAAGAACACTTACAGCTCACCATCAGATCCCCCCGTGCACACGACCGGACACATGAAGCGCACCGGAACAACCTGGGTCCTGGTGGACTCTCTTAACTGAGCCAGTTGAAGTTGCAGCTGATCGGTGCGGGCCTTATGGGCATGTCATGACTGAGCGCATTCGTCGGTTCTACCTCGTAGCCACCTGGATGCCGCTCATCGTGCCGCTCTGCTGCGCGGCTGGTTTTGCGGTGCGAGGCAAGGGAGGCTACGAAGGCATCGGCGCCGATATCGGGCTGATTCTCGTGGTGTCACTCTACTCAACCGGAATCCCCTTCACGATCGTGGCGCTCTGGGTCACGTACTGGCTCCGCGCTCCAGCCCGCACTGAGAAGGAGGTGCGTCGACTCATGTGGGGGGCACCGTTGATTGTCGCCGCCTTTGCGCTGCCCTGCTGGATGGCTACGCTCGCAATCGAAGGCGGTTTTACCACAGAGCTACCCTTGGGCATCGTATTGATCTACCTGCCCTACCTGCTCGTGATCGGCTACCTCTATGTGCTCGCAACGGCCGGTGCTAGATGGATCCTGGGACGATCAGACAAATGGCGGCATGTCCGCGACCAACAATACACCAGCCGGAGCTAGTGTTTTGTTGCCACGAATTTTGCGAGCTTCTCGAGCTGCTGATTGAATCCGTAACTCATGCCCTGAAGCGCCGCCTTTGGAGCTGTGTCTGCGTTGGTGATGGTGATCTTGATCGTAACTTTGGTTTTGCCTTTCTGATCTTCAAAGGTGACATCCGTTATTTGATCTATCTGAGTCTCCGGACCCTGGCCCTCCGTCCATGCGCGCGCCGTGTACGTCAGCCGGGAGAGCGGCTCTACTTTCGTGAACTGCCCCTTCATTGGCCATCTGGTTCCCTTGAAAGGACCCATCGCTTCACCGGCCAGCATGACGATGTAGATCGTTCCTCCGACGCGCACGTCCATTTCGCATTCGGGTATCGTTACGTTGTCGGGTCCCCACCAGTTTGCTACCTGCTTTGGATCCGTCCAGGCTTTCCAGACTCGCTCCTTGGGCGCGTCCAGGATTCGCTCGAATTGTGCTTCATGATTTTGAGCCATTTTTCTTTCCTTTCCTCGATTGTGACTTGTTAGAGTTAGAATCTTTTTTCTCTTTGCTCAGCATCGAATCAAGTTTGTCGAGCCGCTGTTCCCATTGATTCGTCAGATCGAACAACCAGTCGCGCAGTTCATGCAGTGGTTCCGGATTCAGGGCGTAAATTCTCCTTTGCGCCTGGCGGGTTACGAACACAGCTTTCGCTTCTTTCAAGACCTGGAGATGTTGCGAAACCGCCGGACCAGAGGATTGGAAATGCCCGGCAATCTCGCTTGCCGTAAGATTCCCTCGCTGGGCCAGCAACTGGATGATCTTTCGCCGATTCGGCTCCGCTATGGCAGAGAGAGTATCCATGAGCCTATTCTAGCGTGATCCTTATTTAAGTCAAGGCTTAAATACGGAACGGCACTTTTTCGGAGCCAGACAAATGCGCGCCGAGTTCCTCGTTTAGTTATCTCGACAGTCGACCTCTTTCAGTGGAGCTCACCCGTGCGCGCATTGCCTCTTCGCCCGAGCCTTCTACTCCTTTTCCTCGCGACGTTCGGCTCGGCCGTTGACGCGCAATCCCTCGTCAATCCGACCCCCGAGATGCACTGGCGCCACATCGGACCCTTTCGCGCGGGCCGAGGGCGCGCCGTGGCGGGCGTGCCGTCGCAACCGAACACTTTCTACATCTCGTTCGACAATGGCGGCGTCTGGCGCTCGACCGACTTCGGCTCCAACTGGTTCCCGCTGTTCGACGATCAGTCTACGGGATCGATCGGGGCAATCGCCGTCGCGCCATCCAACCCGAACATTATTTACGTAGGAAGCGGCGCGGGAATCATTCGTCCCGATCTCGCCACCGGCGACGGCATGTACAAGTCCGCCGATGCCGGCAAGACGTGGACGCACCTCGGGCTCCGCGACAGCCAGATGATCGCGTACATCGACGTAGACCCGAAAAACCCCGACCGCCTTTTCGTCGCGGCACTCGGCCATCCCTACGGTCCAAACGAGGAGCGTGGAATCTTCCGCTCCACCGACGGCGGTAAAACGTTCGAGAAGGTCCTCTACAAGGACGGGTACACGAGCGGCAACGATGTGCGCATCGATCCGTCCAATCCGAACATCGTCTACGCGGTGCTCTGGCAGCAGCAACAGAGCTTCATCGAAGGACAGGGATTCGGCGGCGCGGCCAACGGCGTCTTCAAGTCCACCGACGGCGGCACGACGTGGAATCAGCTCACCAATGGTCTGCCCGGGGTGATTCAGGCGAACATCGCGATCGCGCCGAGCAACTCGAAGGTGATTTATGCGCTGGCAGCGACCGCGACGCCAACCAACAGCGTCACGGGAGTGGTGAACCTGTACAAGACAACCGACGGCGGCGAGCACTGGGCTCCCGTGATAAGCGACTCGACGCGCGCCATGGATCAACGCCCGCTCGCGCGCATCGGCGGCGGTGACCTTCCGACAGTCACCGTCGATCCGAAAAACGAGAACGTGATCTACAGCGCATCGGTCGTCATGTGGCGCTCCGAGAACGGCGGCGTCACGTGGACCGCGGTGCGTGGCTCACCGGGAGGCGATGATTACCAGCGTGTGTGGGTCAATCCGAACAACACCGACATCATTCTCGCCGTATCCGATCAGGGCGCCGTCGTCTCGGCCAACCGCGGCGCGTCGTGGAGCAGTTGGTACACGCAGCCGACAGCGGCGATGTATCACGTCTCCACTGACAATACCTTCGCGTATCGCGTGTGCGGCGGACAGCAGGATTCGGGCTCCGCCTGCGTCGACAGCCGCTCACCCGACGGGATGATCACCTTCCACGATTGGCATCCCGCGAACATCCAGGAGTACGGAATCGCCGCGCCGGACCCGAAGGATCCGGACCTCGTCTACGCAAGCGCGCGCACCAACGTTTCGCTGTACAATCGCAGGACGTCCCAAACGACACTCGTCGGCCCCGACATGAGCGCCAAGGGCCCAAACGGCGAGAGCTACAACCGCAACGTTCGCACGATGCCGATCAACTGGTCGCCGCTCGACCCGAACACGATGTACTACGTGTCCAACGCCGTATGGAAGACGACGAATGGCGGCAACGATTGGACGCGCATCAGCCCCGATCTCGCGCGGCAGACGTGGGCCGTGCCCGCCAATGCCGGCAAGTACGCGAGCGGCGTGACGCCCGCGCCGCTCGGAACGATCACGGCGTTTTCGCCGTCGCCGAGGAACATCAACGTCCTCTGGGCGGGGACGGACGACGGCAACATCCAGGTGACGGACGACGGCGGCGCGAAGTGGACGAACGTCACGCCGCCTTCGATCAAGCCATGGACGCGCATCTTCAACATCGAAGCGGGGCACTTCGACGCGAACACGGCGTACGCGGCCGCGAACACGATGCGAGTGGACGACATGAATCCCCACTTGTGGCGGACGCACGACGGCGGGCGTACGTGGACGGAGATCAACACCGGTATCGCCCCGGGCGCGGTGACGAACTCGATCCGCGAAGACCCGAGGGTGAAGGGCCTTCTATATGGAAGCACCGACACCCAGGTGTGGGTCTCCTACGACGATGGCGACCACTGGGAATCGCTCCGCATCAACATGCCGGCGATCTCGGTGCGGGATCTCGAGCTGAAGGACGACGCCACTTGTCTCTGCTCGGATCTCATCGCCGCCACGCATGGCAGAGGCTTCTGGATTCTCGACAACGTGACGCCGCTGCGTGCAATGGCGACCGCGGGCAACGCCCGGCCATCTTCATATCTCGTGAAGCCTGCCACCGCCGTCCGCGTGCGTTTCGCGGAAAACGATCCAACGCCGTGGCCGCCGGAGATTCCGGCGGGCGAGAATCCGCCGGCCGGCGCGGTCATCGACTACTACCTCGGCGCCAATGCGGGCACGGTCAGCCTCCAGATCGTGGACGCCGGCGGAAAAGTCATTCGCACGTACTCGAGCAGCGACACGATTCCCGGACCGGATCCGGCATTGAATTCGGAGGAATACAACAAGATCTGCCAGCGAAATACCAGCGCGCCCCATTGTTCGGTGCCGCTCTACTGGGCAGCTCCGAACATCGCGCTCTCGTCGCGCGCGGGGATGCATCGCTTCACCTGGGACATGCGCTTCGCTCCCATCGATGCCACGAGTCAGTCGGAGGGCGGCGCGGTTCCGCATCGAACGTACATCGTTACAAATACTCCGTGGGCGCCGCCAGGCGCATACACGGTGCGCCTCGTGGCCGACGGCAAGACCTACACGCAGCCGCTCACGCTCGTGCTCGATCCTCGTGTGAAAACTCCCGCGACAGCGATGGCGCAAGTGGCAAGCCTGTCGCGTGAGATGTACAACGGAGCTGTAGCGCTTCGCGCGGCGTACGTGGCAGCGCGCACGATGTCCGACCGGCTGACGAGTGCCGGCGACGCCGCGCTCAAGTCGCAGATCGACTCGATCGCGCCGGCGCCAGTGCGAGGCGCGAGGCCGGGAGCAGAATTTCGCCAGGCGCCGAGCGGGCCACCGACTCTGGTGAGCGCAGGAGCGGCAATGATGGCAGCGGCGATGGCGATGCAGGGAGCCGATGTCGCTCCAACCGCGAGAGAGCTCGATGCCGTGGCGAAGGCGAGAGCGCAGTACAAGGAGGTCATGACGCGATGGAGCGTGCTGGCAAAACGGGGTTCGTGAACATGGGAATGGGAGCCGCTACCCGTTACCCGTTACCCGTTACCCGCCTCCCGCTACTGATTGACCCCGCTCGCGAGGAATCCGCCATCCACCGCGAGCAGGTGTCCGGTGACGAAGCTCGCCGCCTCGGACGCGAGGAAAACCGCCGCGCCCGCAAGCTCCTCCGGCTGGCCGAAGCGACGCATAGGCGTCCGCATCAGTAGCTCCTTGCCACGCTCAGTACCGTCCAGCAAACCTTCATTGAGCGCGGTTCGAAAGACGCCCGGCAGAATCGCGTTCACGCACACGCCGTGCGGCGCCCATTCGACCGCCAGCGACTTCGTGAGCGCCGCGACGCCCGCCTTGCTCGCCCCGTACGCGGCGACTTCGTGCAGCGCGACGACGGATGTGAGCGATCCGATATTAATGACACGTCCGTACCTCCGCTCGATCATGTGGCGGCCGAACGCGCGACACCCGCGCAACATCCCCGTGAGATTCGTGTCCATGATCTTCTCCCACTCGACGTCCGGAACCTCGAGAGTGGGACGCCGCACCGTGATGCCAGCCGCGTTCACCAGGATGTCGATCGTCCCGAACCTCTCGATCGCTGCGTCGGCAAGCGCCTCGATTGAATCGGTGTCGGTGACATCCGCGGCCATTGCAAGCGACTTGCGTCCGCGACGCTCGATCTCGCGCGCCACTTCCTCCGCCAGCTTCGCTCGACGTCCGGTGGGGACGACGTCCGCGCCGGCGTCGGCAAGGCCGAGCGCGATCGCTCTGCCAATGCCGGATGTGCCGCCGATGACGACGGCCACGCGGCCAGCCAGGTCGAGTCCAGGGAATGTCATGACCCGGTAGAATCTGGTGAGCAGGGGGGAGTGAACGTAAGATTGCGCATGGATCTCGTCACCTTTGGCGAAGCGATGGTGCGCCTCACGCCGCCGGCATTCCAGCGGCTGGAGCAGGCGCACAGCTTCGACGCCTACGTCGGCGGGGGTGAGCTGAACGTCGCCGTCGCCGCCGCTAGACTAGGCGTTCGCTCGCGTTGGGTATCACGGCTTCCGCAGAATGCGCTGGGTCGAATGATTGCCGGCAAGGCCCGGGAGCAGGGCGTGGATGCGCAGATCGAATGGACCGCCGACGACCGCGCCGGTCTCTACTTCGCGGAGCTGGGCGCCGCACCGCGCGCCAGCAGCGTCCTGTACGATCGCGCGGCGTCGGCCATGAGCGTGGTCACTCCCGGCAGCATCGACTGGGCGACGGTGTTTGCGGGCGCGCGCTGGTTTCACGTCAGCGGGATCACCCCCGCGCTGAGCGAATCCGCCGCCGCTGTGACCGCCGAGTCGCTGATGGCGGCGAAGCAAGCTGGACTCACCGTGAGCTACGACCTGAATTATCGAAGCAAGCTGTGGAGCGGCGAGAAGGCGCGCGCGGTGCAGGAGCCCCTCATGGAGCACGTCGATGTGCTCATCACGACCGAGGAAGACACGCGCGTTGTCTTCGGAATCGGCGCCGACGAGGGCGGCAACTTCGAGCAGGTGGACGCCGAGTCTTATGCTGAAGTCGCACGCGCGCTCGAGAAGCGGTTCGACTTTCACGCGGTGGCCATCACGCTGCGCGAGAATCCGCGGGTCCTGCTGAACGGTTGGAGCGGCATCATCGCCGCTCAAGGCAAGATTTGTCGCGCGCCGCGATACGAGGTCGAAGTCGTGGATCGAATTGGCGCTGGTGACGCATTCAGCGCCGGTCTGATCGTGAGCCGCCTCGAGAATCACAGCTGGGATGACGCGGTCCGTTTCGCGACGGCGACTTCAGCGCTCAAGCACAGCATTCCCGGCGATTTCTGCCTGGTGACGCGCGCCGAAGTGGAGCAGCTGCTGCGCGGCACGAGCCTGCGGGTATCGCGTTGACGGTTCCGGCGAGGTCGCGGACGTCGGTGATATCGACGCTTCGCGAAATTGGAATCATTCCGGTGATTCGGGCAGAGAGCGCGGACGCTGCCGTAGCCGTCGTCGAGGCGCTAATGGAAGCGGGACTTACTGTCGCCGAGATCACCATGACGGTGCCGGGCGCGATCGAAGCGATCGCATCGGTTGCGAGACGGTTCGGCGACAAGGTGCTCGTCGGCGCGGGGACGGTGACGGACGCCGAGACGGTTGGTCGCGCGCTGGATGCTGGCGCCTCGTTCATCGTGTCGCCCTGTCTCATTCCCGAAGTGATTGCGGCGGCTCGACGCGCTGACGTGACAGTCATGCCGGGCGCTCTAACGCCGACCGAGGTGTTCGATGCGTTTCGGCTGGGCGGCGACATGGTAAAGGTTTTTCCGGCGCAGAGCGTGGGCGGTGCGGCGTACCTTCGCGCGCTGCGAGGGCCATTCCCCGACATTCCGCTCGTTCCCACCGGCGGCGTTACGCTCGACAGCGTGCGGGAGTTGTTCGACGCCGGGGCAGCAGCGGTCGGCGTTGGCAGCGAGTTGATCTCAAAGGACGCGCTCGCGCGCCGGGACTACGCCGCAATCGGCGCGCTCGCGACCCGATTCCTTGCGGCAGCGAGTCAGGCGCGGGCTCGATGATTTCATTTGTAGGCGTGACGAAGCCAGCTTGACATGATAACGTTTCGCTGGTTCGGCCCGCGCGATCCGATTCCACTCGCTCACATCCGGCAAATTCCCGCGGTGGGTGGCATAGTCGGCGCGCTCGTCGACATTCCCGTCGGCGAGCCCTGGCCGCTCGATCGCATCGAGGCACTACGTGAAGAGGTCGAGCGGCACGACATGTCGCTCGCCGTCATCGAGAGTATTCCCGTTCATGAAGACATCAAAATCGGGCGGCAGACACGCGACCGATTCATCGACAACTACTGCGAGAGCGTCCGCAACCTGGGGCGCGCGGGCGTGCCGGTGCTGTGCTACAACTTCATGCCCGTCTTCGACTGGATGCGGACAGATCTCTCGCGCCGGCTGGACGACGGCTCGACCGCGCTCGCGTTCGACGACGCCGAGCTCGCGAAGGTCGATCTCTCGCGCGGAACCGCCGACCTGCCGGGTTGGGCAACCGCATATTCGGCGGACGAGCTGGGGAAACTTCTCGACGCCTATGGCTCCGTGAGCGAGAGCAGGCTCTGGGAGAACTTCGCGTATTTCCTGGAGCGCGTCGTTCCCGTCGCCGCGTCGTCCGGCGTTCGCATGGCGCTGCATCCGGACGATCCGCCCTGGTCGATCTTTGGACTACCGCGAATCATCACCAGCGGCGCAGCGCTCGAGCGCGTGATCGGCATCGTTGACAACCCGGCCAATGGCATCACGCTCTGCGCGGGCTCACTCGCCGCCGATCCCGGCAACGATCTCCCCGCTGTCGTTCGCTCGCTTGGCGCGAAGGGCCGCATTCACTTCGCGCATTGCCGCAACATCAAGCGGACCGGTGCGCACTCCTTTCAGGAAACGGCGCATCCGTCCGATCGTGGCGACATCGACATGCGCGCCGTACTGAGCGCGCTGCACGACACCGGCTTCGCGGGACCGATTCGCTCCGATCACGGGCGCATGATCTGGGGCGAGACCGGCCAGCCTGGTTACGGACTCCACGACCGCGCCCTCGGCGCCATGTACCTCCACGGACTGTGGGAGGGACTCGCCGGTGGTTAGCGGGCAGGAAGATGGGAAGGAATCGCCGGTCGTTAGCCGGCAGGAAGATCTGACGCGCCCCTCGTCGTACAGATGGACCATCTGCGCGCTGCTTTTCGTCGCGACCACGATCAACTACGTCGACCGTCAGGTGCTCGGCATCCTCGCGCCGACGCTCCAGCGCGAGCTGCATTGGACCGAGGCCGACTACGGCGACATCGTGTCCTGGTTCAGCTTCGCGTACGCGTTCGGGTTCCTTGTCGCGGGCCGCGTGATCGACTGGATCGGCGTGCGCCGCGGTTTGGCGGCGGCGGTCGTCGCATGGAGCGCCGCTGCGATCGGAACCGCCCTGGCCCGCACCACCGCCGGGTTCTCATTCGCGCGCGCCGCGCTCGGCGTCAGCGAGTCAGCGATCTTCCCGGGATCGATCAAGACGATCGCCGAGTGGTTCCCGCAGCAGGAGCGGGCACTCGCAACGGGGATTTTTAATGCGGGCACCAACATGGGCGCGATTCTGACTCCGCTGCTCGTGCCGTGGATCGCGCTCAGGTGGGGATGGCAGTGGGCGTTCGTCGGGACTGGTGCACTGGGATTTTTGTGGCTGCTGCTCTGGATTCCGCTGTATCGCAGTCCTGAGGTAGCGGTTGTCGCAGATGCTGAATCGGGGGAGACTGAGCGAGCGCCATGGATCAGCCTCTTCGGATACCGCCAGACGTGGGCGTTCATCGTCGGCAAGCTGATGGCCGATCCTGTCTGGTGGTTCTATCTCTACTGGCTTCCGAAATTCCTCGACGCGAAGTATGGCGTGAAGCTCGCGCAGGTCGCGGCGCCGATCATCGTGGTGTATCTCATCGCCGACGTCGGCTCCGTTGGCGGCGGGTGGATCTCCAGCGCGCTCATCAAACGCGGGTGGTCGGTGAATCGTGCGCGAAAAACGACCATGCTTGCAATGGCGGTGCTCATTGTGCCGACGGCGCTCGTGTCGCGCGCGCCGGGCATGTGGGCGGCGGTATTGATCGTCGGCGTCGCCGCGGCTGCGCATCAGGCGTGGTCGGCCAACGTCTATACGCTTGCAAGCGACATGTTCCCGAAATCTGCCGTCGGCTCGGTTGTGGGCATCGGCGCTTTCGCGGGAGCAATGGGTGGCGTCGTCTTTCAGCGGGTCACAGGGCGCGTTCTTCAGGCGAACGGCAGCGACTATGCGCCAATCTTCGTCGTCTGCGGTCTTGCGTACGTGACGGCGTGGGCGATCATACAATTGCTGGCGCCGAGGCTCGAGCCGGCGCGTCTTGCAGGCTGAAGCGTGTGACGGCCCACTACTATAGAATCGGACTCGCATGACGCCGCTTCACGAGGATCGCTGTTTCGATTCCGACCCAACGGTCAGACGCCACGCGCGCGCGCTATACGAGGAGACGCGCGCGCTGCCGATCGTCTCACCGCACGGGCACGTCGATCCCGCGATTCTGGCATCGAATGATGAGTTCGCGGATCCGTCGTCGCTAGTCATCACACCGGATCACTACATCCTGCGCATGCTATATTCGCGGGGCATCCCGCTCGAATCGCTGGGTGTCGCTCCACTCGATGGGAAGGCGCGGAGTGTCGAGCGTGACCCGCGCAAGATCTGGCAGACATTCGCGGACAATTGGCCGCTCTTTCGCGCCACGCCGACGCGCGCGTGGGTCGAGCATGTGTTGTACGGGTTGTTCGGAATTCAGCGCGAGCTTGATTCGGGCTCGGCGACGTTCGTGTATGATGCGATCGCCGAACGCTTGCGGTCGCCGGAATTCCGGCCCCGCGCGCTCTTCAAGCGATTCAACATCGAGGTTCTGGCGACGAGCGACGGCGCGGGGGATACGCTCGAGCACCACGAGACGTTGCGCGACGTGGAGCTCGGCGGACGGGTGATCCCGACGTTCCGCCCCGACGCATTGTTCCGCATCGCGGCAACTGCCTGGTCGGATGAGCTGCTGCGATTCGAGCGCGCTGTCGGCGGCAAGATCGGTAGCTGCGGCGAGCTAATGAAGGCGGTGGCGAGAAGGCGCGCGGAGTTCAAGGCAATGGGCGCGAGGGCGACGGACCACGCTGTCGTGGTTCCGCGGACCGAGCGCCTCGGCGGTGCAGAGGCCGAGCGCCTGTTCAGCAAGGCCGTGCAGCACACGGCAACCGAGGAAGATCAGGCGCAGTTCGAGGCGCATGTGCTCATGGAGATGGCCCGGATGTCGGTGGACGACGGATTGGTGATGCAGCTGCACGCCGGAGCACTGCGAGATCACAACGACCTGGTGTATCACCGCTTTGGCGCCGATCGCGGCGGGGACATCCCGGTCGCGACAGAGTTCACGCGAAATCTGCGGCCACTCTTGAATGCGTATGGAAATGACCCGCGCTTCCGCTTGATCGTGTTCACGCTCGACGAGTCGACGTACAGCCGGGAGCTGGCGCCGCTCGCGGGACACTATCCCGCGATGTTGCTGGGGGCGTCGTGGTGGTTTCACGATTCCGTCGAGGGGATGACGCGCTTTCGCCGTCAGGCGACAGAGACAGCCGGCATCGCGAACACCGCCGGCTTTACCGACGACACGCGCGCGTTCTGCTCGATACCGGCGCGGCACGACCTCGCGCGACGGGTTGACGCGAACTACCTGGGCGGACTGGTGGCTCGCCATACTATTAGTATGACCGAGGCGAGCGAGATGGCGAGGGCGATGGCGTACGATCTCGCGAGGCACGCGTACAGACCAGCGTTCCCACTCCGATGACCTCGAGCGTGGTCGAGGAAATCGGATCTGTCGAGGCGATCTTCCGGTATCCCGTGAAGTCCATGCGCGGCGAGCGACTCGAAGCGGCCAATCTCGGTTGGCACGGGCTCGATGGTGACCGACGACTCGCATTTCGGCGGATGAATGACCGCAGCGGGTTCCCCTGGCTGAACGCAAGCAAGCTTCCCGACCTGCTTTTGTTCACTCCGCACCGACATGAAGACGGTGCTCCGGGAGATCTTCCCACGCACGTTCGGACGCCGGACGGCGATGAGATGCCTGTCTTCGGAGATGAGTTGGCGGCGGAGGTCGGACGCCGGCACGGCGCTTCCGTGCAGATGATGCAGCTGGATCGAGGCACCTTCGATGAAGCGAGCATCTCCGTGATCGCATCCGATACGGTGGGGGAGATCGCGCGACTCGCGGGGCTTACTGCGGATGTGCGACGATTTCGTCCGAATGTCGTGGTACGTCTGCGGCGATCGGTTCCCTTCCAGGAGAACGATTGGGTGGGCAGCGTGCTCTCATTCGGCGAGGGGGACGACGGGCCCGCTGTCACAGTGACGATGCGCGATGTCCGCTGCTCGATAGTGAACCTCGATCCCGATTCGGCCAGTAGTGATCCAGAAGTTTTGAAGGCGGTCGTCCGCGCGAACCAGAACAACGCGGGAGTCTACGGTACGGTGACTCGCGTCGGTCGACTGACGGTCGGACAGGCCATATTCCTCCGGCATCGATCCGGAAATTGAGCATCGATGACTGAGCTAACGCGCAGACCGTTCTCTCGCTCTCGATGACGCAAGTTACCTCGCATCTTCCAATCGAACTTTGTACCGCGCGCGTGCTCCTGCGTCCATGGCGAGCCGAGGACGCGGGTGATCTCCAGCCCGTGTTGGAGGCGAACAGAGATCACCTGGGGCCGTGGATCCCGGCGCGCGTTGCGACGCCGGCGCCGCTTCCCATCCTTGCCGAGCGGTTGGCTGGATTCGCTGACGATTTTGCTGCCGATCGCGAATGGCGTTTCGGCATGTTCTCCCTCGATAGCGGCAAGCTGCTCGGTGAAGTCTCGTTGTTTCCACGGGCTGCCACGGGACGAGTTCCATTTGCCAAGTCCGACCGCGTTGAGCTGG
>JBBQFZ010000052.1:0-17888 GCA_038322455.1 Gemmatimonadales bacterium
AGTGTTGAGCAGGAGAAAGGCGCCCGTGCCGTAGGTGTTCTTGGCCTGACCAGGGTCATAGCAGCCCTGACCGAACAGCGCGGCCTGCTGATCGCCCGCAACTCCCATGATCGGGATTGATTTTCCGAAGAACGAAGTCACCGTACTCCCGAAATCGCCCGCCGACGGCCGCACCTCGGGCAGAATTTCGATCGGCACGTGAAAGAGCGCGCACAGCTCCCTGCTCCACCGCAGCTTCTGGATATCGAACAAGAGCGTGCGCGATGCGTTGGTCGGATCCGTCGCGTGAACACGGCCCCCGGTGAGCTTCCAGATCAGCCACGTGTCGATCGTTCCCGCGAGGAGGCGTCCATTTCGCGCGACGAAGGCGATCTCGGGCTTCTTGAGGAGCCACTCGATCTTCGTGGCCGAGAAATAGGGATCGGGACGAAGTCCGGTACGTTGGGCGAGCCAGCTCGTGCGACTCTTGAGCTCCGCGCACCGTTCGGTGGTGCGCCGGTCCTGCCAGACGATCGCGCGCGCCAGCGGCTTGCCGGTGTCCCTGTGCCAAGCGACGATCGTCTCGCGCTGGTTGGTGATGCCGATGACGTCGGGCGTCACGCCACTCGCCGCAATCGCTTCGCGCGCGGCAATGAGCGTGCGCTCGAGGATCTCGTCGGCGTCGTGCTCTACCCAGCCGGGCTGCGGGTAATGCTGGGTGATCTCCTGGTATCCGCGCCCCGCGATCTTGCCGTCGGCCGAGATCACGAGTGCAGTCGTGCCGGTAGTACCCTGGTCGATCGCGAGGACGTGCTTCACTCGACGCGCTGCTCCTTCCGTCGCTCCGGAAAGAATTCGTCCAGGAATTCGATGAGCGCCGATTCCTCGGGCGCGTGACCAAGCCCATCGACAGCGGCGGCTTTGGCGACGGACGGCAATGTGATCGTCGTACCGCTTCGCAGGTACTTCATCACGACCACCGGGTGCACGTAGGACTTCCTACATATAGTAGGGGTGTTGCCCAGCTCGGATGCCACGAGCCTCACCGCCGTGATCACGTTCTTCTTTCGCTCGCTCTGGCTCTTCCCCTTCCCCAGCTCGGCCAGAACGGTCGCCGCGCGCAGCGTACCGCCCCAGGTTCTGAAATCCTTCGCCGTGTACGGGAACTCCGCGATCTGCTCGATGTAGTCGTTGACGTCGCGAGAATCGACGTCCTGCCACTTTCCGCCCTCGCAGTACCTGAACAGCCTGGTGCCCGGCGTTTTCATCAGCTCGCCGACGAATCGGACGAGATCCCTACCCACGACGACGTTTCGCTGCGTGATCGATCGCTTGCCGCGATACTCGAATTGCACCGTCTCATCGTCCAACATGAGGACGTGCGATTTACGCATCGTAGTGATGCCGAAGGTGTTGTTTTCCTTCTGGTAGCGCTCGCTGCCGACGCGAAAAAACCCGTCGGAGATGAGCCGCAATATCCCGGCGCATACTTTCGCCTTGGACAGCCCCTTCCTGCGGAAGTCGCGCATCGCCTTGACGCGCAGCGTCGGAAGATCGCGGGCCATCTGCCGCACCCGGTAGTATTTGCGCAGCTCGCCCTTCTCCACCGCGCGCGGGTGGTACTTGTACTGCTTCCGGCCGCGGTCGTCGAACCCCCAAACCTGGATCGCGGCCCGCGCGTTGGTCGAGATGTGCACGTCGCGCCACGCCGGCGGAATCCGGAGCTTGTCTATGCGCTCCAGCTCTGCCTTCGCCGCAACCGCTCGGCCGCCCGGCCCAACGTATCGGAATCCCTTCGTCTTCGATCCTTCACGAACGACCCAAACTCGCGCCATTTATCCGTCGCCCAGGAGCAAACTTTCTGCGTAGATTTGAGCAGCAGTCACTGCTTTCGCGTGGCCCGGCATTCGATTCACCGGACGCCGCAAATCTATCAACAAAGACATCTCCATGCCCTTCAAATTCCTCACGCTGGAGGTCGCGGACCGCGTCGCAACTCTCACGGTCAATCGCCCCGACAAGCTCAATGCGCTCAACGATGCCACGATCGCGGAGCTTGGCCTTGCCATCGACCAGATTCGCGTTGACGATTCCATCGGCGGAGCGATTCTCACCGGCGCAGGTCGCGCGTTCGTTGCCGGCGCAGACATCTCCGAGCTATCCAACCAGACTCCAGTTCTCGCAAAGGCACGCGCACGTGCGGGGCAGGATGTGTTCCGCAGATTCGAGACCTGTCCAAAACCGGTCATCGCGGTGGTCAATGGATTCGCGCTCGGCGGGGGCTGCGAGCTGGCAATGGCGTGTCACATCCGCCTCGCTTCCGATGCGGCCAGGTTCGGGCAGCCGGAGAGCAAGCTCGGGCTCCTTCCGGGATTCGGCGGCACGCAGCGCCTCGCGCGCCTCGTGGGCAAAGGCCGCGCAAATCAGCTCCTTCTCACCGGAGAGATGATCGACGCCGCCGAAGCGTATCGTATCGGCCTCGTGAACAAAGTGATTGCCGCTGATCAGCTAATGAACGAAGCGCGAACGATGATGAAAACGATTCTGGCGAACGGCCCGCTCGCCGTTGCCCTCTGCATCGAGGCGATCGACCGCGGACTCCAGATGTCGCTCGAGGAGGGACTCATACTCGAGGCCAATCACTTCGGGCTCCTCGCCGCGACCGACGACATGCGCGAGGGAACGCGCGCCTTCATGGAAAAGCGCGCGCCGGCGTTCAAGGGGAAGTGACGGCGGTAGATGGCGCCGCTCAGACCGGACGCATCTGGCTCGAGAACATCGCGATTCGCGACTTCCGCAACTTCGAGCGCCTCGATCTGCGATTCCCGTCCGAGGGACTCGCCATCGTCGGCGACAACGGTCAGGGAAAGACGAATCTGCTGGAGGCGATCTACTACCTCCAGACGCTGCGCTCGCAGCGCGGCGCGCGCGATCAGGACGTGACGCGCTTCGGCACGGCCGGTTTTCACATAGCGGGTAAGCTGCACACGACAGCCGAGCACAACGTCTCCGTCGGATTCGATCGCAGCTCCAAGCGAAAGAAGGTCACGGTCGACGGCGGCGTGCCCAGGCGTCTCACCGATGCGCTCGGGACTCTTCCCTCGGTGATGTTCTCCCCGCGCGATCTGGAGCTGGTGAGCGGGTCACCCGCCGAGCGGCGGCGGTATCTGGATCTGGTGCTGGCGCTCACGGACCGGAAATATCTGAGCGCACTGCAACATTATCGCGCCAACCTCATGCGGCGGAACGCCGCGCTCCGAAATGCCGCGCGCCGAGGGGCGACCGATGCGCAGGTGTCGGTGTGGGAGCCCGCGCTGGCCGAGCATGGGGCGATTCTGATCGAGACGCGCGCGAGGTGGGTACGCGATTCGGCAAGAGCGTTCACCGGACTGTGCGAGGAGATCGGCGAGCACGGCAGGGCGACGATGAAATACGTCAGCCCTTTCGCGGATTCCGAGGCGCGCTACGACGTGCTGCTCGCGGCCTTCGAGGAGAAGCGCGCGCTCGACATGCGTCGCGGGATCACGCACGTTGGTCCCCACCGCGACGAGCTGGAGCTCACGCTCGACGGAAAGGACATGCGCCTCTTTGGGTCGGCAGGACAGCAGCGAACCGCCGCGATCGCGCTGAGACTGTTGGAGGCGTCCACGCTACGTGAGCACGCGGGCGCCGAACCGGTGTTGCTGCTCGATGATCCCTTCGCGGAGCTGGATATTCACCGCGCGGGCAGAATACTCGCGCTCCTCAAGAAGCGGGGGCTCGGCCAGACAGTACTCGTCGTGCCGCGCCAATCCGATATTCCGCCGGGGCTGATGGATCTCGACCACATGACCATTCGGGATGGAGTCCTCACCCCCTACGCCCCATCACCTTTGAGCTGACAATGTCCAAATCTCACGAGTACGCTTCGCGGCTGGTCTGGGAAGGAAACGAAACCTCCTCCTACACGACCTACGTCCGCAACCATCATATCGAGATGGAGGGGAAGAGTGATCTCGCGCTCAGCGCGGATCCCATTTTCCACGGCGATGGAGTTCGCCCCAACCCCGAAGATCTTTTCGTGGCGGCCCTTTCATCGTGCCACCTTCTGAGCTACCTCGCGCTTTGCGTGCGCAATAAAATCAACGTCATCGCCTACGAGGACAATGCGAGCGGAATCATGAGCATCCGCCCGGATGGGAGCGGCAAGTTCGACGAAGTGACACTGCGCCCCGTTGTGACGATCGCGTCGGGCAAGGACGAGAGGCGCGCGATGGAGCTCCACGACGAGGCGCACCAGCAGTGCTTCATTGCGTCTTCAGTCAGCATTCCTGTCGAGCACAAGCCGGTCATCATCGTCGCCAACGATCGCCGAACCCCGTGATTTTTCTTCTCGCGCTGGTTGGCTTGCCGCTGGCCTATCTCGTAGTCGTGGTTGTCCTGCTGGCGAGAAGACATTCGCGGGGCGTCGGGCTCAGTCTCGCCTTCGCGGTGGTGGCGGTGGCTAGCGGAGTCTGGGCGATCAACGAGTCCAGGTCATCGACTGCCGGCATTGGGATGCTCGGCATTCCGCTGATGGGCTCCCTCGCGGGATTTCTCGCCCTCGTGTTTGGGCGGTGGAGGCCGTCGCCTGAGCCGCTCCACAGGGCCGCCGGTTGGGCGGGCCTGGCCGGCGCGACGCTGATCGTCGCGTTCAACTTCGCGCAGCGAGCGCAAACCAGGACAAAGAACAGCGTGCGTGACCAGGTGCAGGCCGCGCATTCGGCGGAGATCGCGGGCGACAAGGCGATGATCGATTCCGCGGTGGCGCAGAACACCGGACACCAAGCCGCCTACCTCGACAGCGCGATCAGGACGCGAATGCACGACGGCGCGACCCGCATGGACATTCACGACCGGGCATTTCTCATCGCGGCGCTTCCGCACGATTCCATCTCGCCGGGAATTCTCGACACGCTGGCGGGCTCGCCCGATCTGGGAATCGCACTCGAGGCCGTTCGCAATCCTGCCACGACCGGCGAGACGTTGTCACGGATTTACAAAACGGCGTCGTATCCCGACTACTTCTTTCAGGCGATTGCCGCGCACCGGCACACGCCACCGGTGATTTTGCGCGAGCTCTACCATCGGCCGCGCACCATCTCGGGACTCGACATCTGGTTCGCCGGCAATCCTTCAACGCCGCTGGATGTCCTCGACGACATCTCGAAAACCACGAAGGAGTCTTACGTCGTCTCACAGCTCATCGAGAATCCCGCCCTTGATTGCAAGCGCCTTAGCGCGCTCGGCGTGCGCCTAACGAAGCAGCCCCAACGCGATCCGCCGGACGCCAACGTCCTTCGCGTGACCGAGCGGCTGTCAACAGTCTGCGCCTAGTCCCGTCCTTGCATCAGGGTCGGGTTATCACGGCAAGCATCCCCAGACATCGGATACGAACAATGTCCCCAGCGCACCGCCTTTCAACGCTGCTTCTCTTCACCGCCACTGCGTGCGCGGTCAAGACCGAGAAAAATCCCGACGACACTGTGGTTGACTCGACAACAATCACGACGACCACCAGCACGGTGGCACAAACGCCGTCGCAGACTACTCCACAAGCTCAGACGCCGGCGCCGGTACCCGCTCAGGCCGACACACCCAACACCACGACCTGGACCATAACCGCCGCGGGGCTCGGTCCTCTCCGGGTGGGGCAGACGATCGCGGATGCAAGTACAGCCGTTGGCGGTGGATTCTCCGGCGGTGCCGGCAGGTGCACATACGCCGTCTGGCCGAAAGCGCCGACGGGCGTCGCGGTGATGCTCGCGAATGGTCGTGTGGTGCGGATCGAAGTCAAGAGCGGGACAATCGCGACTGCGGCGGGCGCGCGGATCGGTGACTCCGAAGCGCGCATCAATTCGCTGTATGCGGGCCGAGTGACGAGCTCGCCGCACAAGTACAATCCTGGCGGTCACTATATGGCGGTCAGGGCGCCGAACGCATCGAATCGAATCGTTTTCGAGACCGACGGCAGCAGCGTCACGAACTACAGGGCGGGCAGATCGCCCGAAGTCGAGCAGGTCGAAGGCTGCGGGTGATGTAATCGCTTAATCTTCATGCATGGTTTTCGATCTGTTCAAGTCGCACCGCCGGGCGCGGGTGCGTTCCCTGCCCCCGCCGCCCGCCTGGCGTGAGATCCTCCGGCGCAACCTTCCCATCTTCAATCGCCTCCCCGACGACGATCAGGCCGAGCTCCTCGGGCAAATGCAGGTATTTCTTGCGGAGAAGCATTTCGAAGGCGCGGGCGGGCTCGACGTCTCCGATGAGATTCGCATCACGATCGCGGGACAAGCGTGCCTGCTCCTGCTGCATCGTGATACGGATTACTACCCAGAGCTCACTTCCATCATCGTCTATCCGTCCGGCTACACAGCGCACGAGGACCGACACATCGGCGGCGGCATCTGGGAAGAGGGCGGCGAGGACAGACTCGGCCACACCGGCCAGCGACTTGGCGCGCTGGTGCTTGCGTGGGACGCGGTGAGTCACGGCGCGTCTTCCCCGGCGGACGGCGAAAACCTGGTGCTCCACGAATTCGCGCACCAGCTGGACTTCGAGAATCACGTCACCGATGGGACGCCCGCTTTGGAAAAGCGCGGCGATTACCTGGCGTGGGCTCGCGTGATGAGCGCGGAGTTCGACGCTCTGCGCAGAGCATCGTATACGGGCGAGGCCGGCGTCATCGACTTCTACGGCACGACGAGTCCGGCGGAGTTTTTTGCGGTGATCACCGAGACGTTCTTCGAGCGTCCGCGCGCACTCAAGCGAAAGCATCCCGAGCTGTACGCGCAGCTCCAGCAGTTCTACAAGCAGGATCCGTCGGGCTATTCCGCTGAGCCGGTAACCGCGCCGTGACTGTCCATCACGCGCCGAACTACGGGCTGAAGGGAGTATGGCCAACTGCAAAAGAACGCGATGCGAGAAGTTAGAAACCGATGATCTCAGATCTCAGACAACTGCTTTGGGACCGTGAGTACCGATCGAAAGGGGATGTGGATTCCATGAACGAGGCGAAGGGCCTAATGGCCAACTGCAAAGAACGCGATGCGAGAATTTAGAAACCGATGATTTCTGATCTCAGACAACTACTCAGGGACCGTTGAACCCGTGATGAAAGATCTGGCCATAGCACTCCACAACCGTCCGGGCGCATTGGCGGAGATGGGGGAAGCGCTGGGAGAGGCGGGTGTGAGCGTTGAGGGCGGCGGTGCGTTCGTTGTGAATGGCGAGGGAATCGCGCACTTTCTATTCAGCGACGGCAGCGCGGCGCGCAAGGCGCTCGAGGCCAAGGGCATCAGGGTGCTGGCCGAGCGCGACGTCGTGGTGCAGCGATTGAAGCAGGCGGTTCCCGGACAGCTCGGACAGCTCGCTCGGCGAATGGGTGATGCTGGAGTCAACATCGAGGTGCTGTACAGCGATCACAACAACCAGTTGATCCTCGTGGTCGACGACATCGGGAAGGCACGAGCCGTTTCCAGGGAGTGGGCTAGTGAAGGCACGTAAGAAGTCGCGCACCAAACCGCGACTGAGACTCTTCGTACTCGGTGCTACGGGTAAAACGGGCGGCACATTGGTCGCGCAGGCGGTGGCGCACGGACACATCGTCACGACATTCGGACGCTCGTCGTTCAATGGCGCGGACAAGGCAAAGGTCACGAGCATCTCGGGAAACCCGATGAGCGAGAAAGATCTCGCCGACGCCCTGCCCGGTCACGACGCCGTGCTCTCGGTGCTGGGAACGCGCGGACTTCGCGCGACGTCGGTTCTCGACGACAGCGCGCGCGCAACGATCGCCGCGATGCGGAAAGCGGGGGTGAGAAGACTCGTCATCGTGTCTTCGGCGCTGCTCGACAAGAACATTGGCCTGATAGATCGAATCGTGGGACGGACAGTTCTCCGCCATTTTTCCAAGGATCAGCGCGCGATGGAGAAGCAGGTGACGGCGAGCAATCTGGACTGGACAGTGCTCAGGCCTTCGCGCATGACCGACTCGGCGCCCGAGGGAAAGTCGACGTGCACGCTGACCGAGCCGTCAACCTCGGCGGGCATGCTGATCAGGAAGGAAGAAGTCGCCCGCATCATGCTCGACGCCGTGGAGAACGGGAAGAACATGGGAAAACTCGTCCACGTGCGCGGCCCGGCCCGATGACGCTTTTCGTGGTCTTTCTGTTCCTGGCGATCTACAACACCGGCTGCATGACGGCGTTGCAGCTCCAGCATTACGGGATCTACCCGTTGGTCGGGAGAGAGGGATTTGCCAGGTACATGAGCGCGAACAACGGCGCGGCGGCAGTGCCGACGATAATCCCGGGGATGGTGTTGCTGCTCGTCTCGATCGGGCTGGTGGTGTTCCGGCCGGCGTTCGTCCAACCGCTCGAGGCGTGGGCGGCGCTGGCGCTCAATCTCGTCACGCTCTTCTCGACCTTTCGGTGGCAGCGCCCGCTTCAGGGCGAGATGGCGGCGAGCGGCTACGACGAGACGAAGATTCGTACTGTCATTCGGACGAACTGGATCCGCACGCTGTGCTATTGGCTACTCTCGGCTCTGGCGATCTCGATTCTGGTGCGTCTCCTGAACGCGGGTGTCGTCGCACCGACGTGAGAAAGCGCGACCCCGAGGACAAGAAGCGGAAGCCCGAGTCGGTCGCCAACGTACTCGGCGCCTTTCTCAAAGACTCCAAGCTCGAAGAGCGCGTCGAAGCGGCGCAGGTCGTTCCGGAGTGGGAGTCGCTGGTGGGAAAGCAGATCGCGACGGTGACGAAGCCGATCTCGGTGACGCAGGACGGAACCCTGTTCGTGTCCGTGAAGACGAACGGGTGGATGACGGAGCTGTCGCTGATGGAGCCGCAGATTTTACGGGCGCTCAACGCGAAGGGTGGCCGCACCCGCATCAGGAAGATTCGGCTGCAGCTGATGCGCTGAAGAGAGGGAACTTCAACGGCGAGAGAGGACCGAGTGCTCTGACTAACTGCATTGATGGTCCGTAAACCTCGGTTCGCTCCGCTTACAACCCTTTCGCTCAGCGCTCCTGGCGAACCTTCCTCCAGCAACCTTTTACTACTCACAAATCCGAACCCGAGTTCAAGCGTGAGCCCGCTCGTCCGGAATGTGGAAAGCATGAGGAAAGTGCGCGTTAACTCATTGTGACGCATAAACTTACGATTCGCGTTTGAGCTTGCGTGAAGTGAGCGCGAACGGTTAGATTGAGCAGTCTGCAAAAGCCGCGCAATCGACGAATCTGAGAGCTCTCGACCGGAGCCGGATTCCGCGCGCCTCGAGCAGTTTTTTCTGCTAATCTCAACGGAAATTCATGGCTAAGACGGCAACGGCTGAAGCGATTCCTGGCACCCGCTACGACGCTGGCCAGATACAGGTTCTAAAAGGTCTCGAAGCAGTTCGCAAACGTCCCGGCATGTACATCGGCAGCACCTCCTCGAGAGGACTGCACCACCTGGTGTACGAAGTAGTCGACAACTCCATCGATGAAGCGCTCGCTGGCCACGCGACGAAAGTCGACGTGACGATCCACGCCGACGACTCGATCAAAGTCGTGGATGACGGACGAGGGATTCCGGTCGACATCCATCCCACTGAAAAGATTCCCGGCGTCGAGCTGGCGATGACGGTGCTGCACGCCGGCGGAAAGTTCGACAAGGACTCCTACAAGGTGTCGGGCGGACTGCACGGCGTGGGTGTCTCCGTCGTGAACGCGCTCAGCGAGCAGCTCAAGGTGTGGGTGCGGCGCGAGGGGAAGGAGTACTACATGGACTTCGAGCGCGGCGGGACCGTGACGAAGCTCACGGTGCTCCAGAAGATTCCGGCGAGAGTGCGCGGCACGACGGTGTGGTTCAAGCCCGACCACACGATCTTCACCGAGCTCAGATACGACTACGCGACGCTCGCCAACAGGCTGCGCGAGCTGTCGTATCTCAATAAAGGCCTGACGATCACCATCAAGGACGAGCGCGTCGGCGAGGAAAAGACGGAGACCTTCCACGCCAAGGGTGGACTCAAGGAGATGGTGCAGTTCCTGAACGAGAAGCGGAAGGTGCTGCACACGGACGTCGTGTACATCGATACGGAGCGCGACGGCATCGAGATCGAGCTGGCGTTTCAATACAACGACGGCTACAACGAGAACGTCTTCTCGTTCGTGAACAACATCAACACGCATGAGGGTGGAACCCACCTCACCGGCTTGAAGAGCGCGCTGACGCGGACGATCAACGCCTACGCGGCGAAGAACGGCTCGCTCAAGAAAGCGAACTTCACGCTGAGCGGCGACGACGTTCGTGAAGGCCTCACCGCAGTTCTGTCGGTGAAGGTGAAAGAGCCGCAGTTCGAGGGACAGACCAAGACCAAGCTCGGCAACTCCGAAGTCGAAGGCGCGGTGAAGGGCGTCGTCAACGAGCAGCTGGCGTCTTACCTCGAGGAGCACCCTCGCGTCGCGAACATCATCATCGACAAGACCGTCTCGGCGGCGCTTGCTCGTGAGGCAGCCCGCAAGGCACGCGATCTTACTCGCAAGAAGTCAGCGCTCGATGTCGGGAATCTTCCCGGCAAGCTCGCGGATTGCTCGCTGAGCGATCCCGCGCTGTGCGAGATCTACCTCGTCGAGGGCGATTCGGCTGGCGGCTCGGCCAAGCAGGGACGCAATCGCGCATTCCAGGCCATTTTGCCTTTGCGCGGAAAGATCCTGAACGTTGAGAGAGCACGAATCGACAAGATCCTCGGCAACGAAGAGATCCGGACGATCATTACCGCGATCGGTGCGGGGATCAAGGACGACTTCAACATCGAGAACGCGAGATACCACAAGCTGATTCTGATGACGGACGCCGACGTGGATGGCGCCCACATCCGGACGCTGCTACTGACTTTCTTTTATAGGCAGATGCCGCAGCTGATCGAGGCGGGGTACGTGTACATCGCGCAGCCGCCGCTTTATCGTGTGTCCAGAGGGAAGGAAGAGTTCTACGCGTATGATGAGAAGGAGCGCGAGGAGTATACGAAGCGGCTCTCGAACGGCGAGGGGAAGGCGACCGTCAACATCCAGCGCTATAAGGGGCTGGGAGAGATGAATCCGTTGCAGCTCTGGAGCACCACAATGGATCCCGAGACTCGGACGATTCTTCAGGTGACCGTGGAGGACGCCATCCTCGCCAACGATACGTTTGAGAAGTTAATGGGAGATGATGTCGAGCCGCGCAGGCTCTTTATTGAACAGAACGCGAAGTTTGTGAGCAATCTGGATATCTGACCCGGCGCTTTCCCGGTAAGAAAGGCGCGACCCTTGGTCGCGCTTTTCTTACTATACGCTTGTATGAAACTGACTATTTCTGATAGAGAACAGACATTTCACAAGACAGCTCGGCTATGTAAATACGCACCGGTGGGAATAGCTTTCCCCCGACGGTGAGTGGATCGTCTCAAGCACTCTTCGGTACTGCAGGTCGTCAACGTGAAGACGGGCTCACGTTGCCTCTTCCATGGTCCTACGACTACTCGGCGCCGGACTGGAAGCCTCGCCGAACTTTGCCAACCCCTCGTGTACGTGATGAACGCCGACCGGTCGGGGCAGGTGCGCAGCGGCGAGCCGATGCGCTTTCAACCCTTTCCGCGTATACGGTGTCTATCTCGAGCGCGTCCAACATCAACACGAGGTCATCGTGCACCGGGTCTCCCGTCCAAAGACTCCTTATAAGCCCGCGCCCATTTTCCGGCGCGCCGCTGCCTGTCTGGCAATTGCATCACTGATTTGCTTCACCGCGTGTACGTCGAAGACCCCGAGTCCCTCCGACACCGAGATAAAGAGTCTTTACGCCCGATACGCCGAGTCGGTTCGCAAGATGGACGTGACTGGGTACATGTCCTTCTTCAGTAGCGACTTTGCGATGCGGAGTCCTGACGGCAAGATCCACGACCGCGCCGAGATGGAGAAGTATCAGCGCATCAACGCTCTCACCACAAAACGGGTGAGCTCCTACTCCGACGCCATTGAATCCATCACTCGCCTCGATGACTCGACTTTCTCGGTGATTGTACTCCAGAAGTACGACCGGGATCAGGCGCCGATGGAGGAGCCAGACAAACCCCACCGGATTCAGACGAGTGCGGTTCAGCGCGAATATTGGCGCCGATCCGCGGCCGGTCCCCAAATCTTCAAGATCGAGGAGATTCTGGTCGGCCCGGTGTTCGTCGATGCCAAGATCCAGGAATAGATTGCTCCACGGTTCGCCGTCAGAACACCAGCGTTCGGATGATTGCTTCTGGACCTTGAAATGACCTGGTAGCTTAAGCTTCAGTATGCCAGGATCTGTCAGATGAGCGATCCCTCCGTTACGAAGCCCTCCGTCGATCCGACGGAGGAGGCAACGCCCGTAACTCCCGGCGCGCCAAAACCCGACCTTGCTCAAACGGCCGCCAAGCTGGCAAGTCCGCAAGGTCGGTCATTAGCCGGCACCATCATCGCCGTGCTCGCGGTGCTGTACACGCTTTACTTTGCCCGCGCATTCCTGATTCCAATCACTTTCGCCCTGCTGCTGAATTTTCTCTTCAGTCCAGTCGTGCGCGCGCTCGCGAAGATCCACATCCCGGCACAACTCGGTGCGGCGGTCGTCATCCTCGCTCTCACCGGGGTCCTCGGCTTGGGTATATACGAGCTTTCAACCCCGGCCGAGCGTTGGATGAACACGGCGCCTGAGACTCTGTCGGCGGCGAGTGGCAAGCTGCGCACGATTCTCCGCCCCGTGGAGCGGATCACGAGAAGCGCGGACAGTGTCAGTGCCGCACCGATACCTGGCTCCGGGACGCAGGGCGCGCGACGGCCAACGCAGGTCGTCGTGCAGGGGCCAAGTATCGTGTCACGGGTCTTTGGCACCACCGGACGCTTTCTCGCCGGGTTCATTGAAATCATCTTCCTCCTCTACTTCCTGCTCGCGGCGGGCGATCTCTTTCTCCAAAAGCTCGTCGACGTGCTTCCCACGATCAGCAAGAAGAAGGCGGCGGTCGATATCGCGCGTGAGACCGAGTCGGCGATCTCCACCTATCTGCTCACCGCCACTCTGGTGAACCTCGGCGAAGGTATCGTCGTTGCGGGCGCCTTGTATTTCGTCGGATTGCCCAACCCCGCGCTCTGGGGCGCCCTCGTTTTCTTCTTCGAGTTCATCCCGTACCTCGGCGCGGCGGGACTGGTCTTCATCCTCTCTGCCGCCGGCCTGACCACGTTTCCGAGTATATCGCACGCGCTGCTCGCGCCGGCGGTGTATCTCGGCATCAACCTCATTCAGGCCAACGTCGTCTCGCCGCTCCTCATGGGTGACCGGCTGGAGCTCAACCCGGTTGCGATCTTTGTTGGGCTGGCGTTCTGGTTCTACATCTGGGGCGTCGCGGGTGCGCTGCTCGCGGTGCCGCTCATGGCGACGTTCAAGATTCTCTGCGACTACGTTCCCTGGCTCGCGTCCATCGGTGAGTTCCTCGGCAAGCGCGACGAGCATGAGCGGCGAGAGGCGCAGCGCGGGCTCGGTTGACCGAGCCGCACCTTTGCGGCGAGCCTGTCGCCTAAGCGACTTCTTAACGAATCCTGTTCGGTGCCGTCTGCCTAGCAATCCCCCTTCAGGAGTAGTGCATGCGGAAGTCCTTTGCAGCAATCGGTACGCTGGTCGCGCTCGGTGGCGGAATGGTCGCCTCCCCAGCGTTTGCCTCGTCCTCCCCAGCCGTTTCCCCCGTCACAGCCACCGTTCAACAGCAGACGGCGACGTCGATCAGGAAGACCGAGCGGCGCGAAGCGCATCCTGAAATTCGGAAAGCGATCGCCGCACTCGAGCGCGCCAAGGCGGATCTTCGTCGCGCCAATCACGATTTCGGCGGACACCGCGTCGATGCGCTGGCGGCGTGTGACAGGGCGATCGAGCAGTTGAAGCTCGCGCTGCAATACGACAAGCGCTAAGCGCACGAACGCGGGGGTCGGGGTTGTCTCCGACTCCCGCTTTTCGGTTGGCTTACTCGGAAGTCTCAGGGCAGATCGCCGAGCGACGCCGGACGCTCTGTTCGCCGTAGCCGGGCACGCTCTGGAATTCGGGCCGACCGACATCTATATAGTTGTAGCAACTAACCGAAATGAGGATACTGAGATGGCGGAAAGCGTCTACAAGGTGATCGAGCTCGTCGGGACCAGCACCGATTCCTGGGAGAAGGCGGCAGCGGCAGCAGTCAAGCGCGCCTCGAAATCGCTGCGCAACCTGCGCGTGGCCGAGGTCCTGGAGCTCGACATGGTGATCAAGGACGGGAAAATCGAGGCTTACCGCGCCAAGCTCAAGGTCTCGTTCAAGTACGAGGGCGAGTAACCCGTCGGGAAGGTCCGCGGGGTTCTCCCTACCGTGAGACCGGCTGCTCCTCAGGGAAGGTCTCCGCAATCCGGCCTTCCAACGCCGCTACTTCACTCTGTGCCCCATGCAGCGCCCCGAGTCCGCTCTCGAGTTTCGTTCGCTCGGTTTCCAGAAACCGCTCGTACGGCGCCACGACCTCCAGCAGCTGACGCTCGTATCTGGTGAGCTGCTCCTCGAACTTTGCGCGGAGCAGCGCCGCGAGATCCTCGTTCAGCTTCGAGATCTTCGCCTCAAATTCCTTCACCAGGTGCCGGCGACGCGCGGGGATGACCATCCACCCCGCGATCGCGAATATCGTCGCGGTCAGCACCCCCGTGAAGTCGAGCGCCGCCGTCGTGAAGACGGCAATGAACATTCCCCCAAGCCCGATCGCCAGAACGTTGACGCCAAAGGCGGTCATCACCGCCTCTTTCACAGACGTTACGATCTCTCGCGCTTCGCGCTCGGTATCGAATTCGTCGAGACGCTTCTCCACCGGCTCGCGCAGCCTGGCGAAGAGCTCCTCGCGATTGTAGGTGAACTCCGTATCGCCGTGCGGCGCGAGCGCGCCCGACAAGCGGAGGCGCGCGGTGTGCGCATCCAGCTCGCTGAACACCGCGCGCCAGAGTCTCAGGTTGCGATCGACGGTCCAGTCTACCATGCGGTGCACCACCGTCTCCACCTGCTGCGGCGAGTCCTGGACGACCTCCGCCCTGAAGCGGTTCTCGACCGCATCCTTGTTGCGGAGGAAGAACGCGTTACCGATCCTGATCGTGCGCTCGAACCACGACCTGCCGCGGCGCTCCAGCTCGTAGAGCACGTTCCGCATCTCGATCAGGTAGCGCTCGGAATCCGATCGCATCTCCTTCGAGTACGCCTCGAGCTGCTCGCGAATCGAGCGCAGCACTCTCGCGTCGGCCTGGACGACCTCCAGCCGGGAGTCGAGCGTCGCCACGTTCTTCTTCAGTACGTTGGTCAAAACGCCGAGCGGGGTCAGTAGCTTGAGCCGCACGCGCTCGGTCTCTCGCAGTGTCTCAAGGACGTACCGCTCCAGCTCCGCGTATTCGTTCTTCTCATCCGGCGTCGTCGCGCTCCCTGTTTTCGCGCGAAGCGCCTGGAGCGCGCTGATGAAATACAGGGTCGGAGCGGTGACGCCGAGCCGAGTTGTCACTTCGTGCGTCAGGTATTCACGGACGCGCGTGAGCTGCTCGTCGCTGTTGCGCCGGTCGATTCCGTTGACGACGAACACAACTTTCTTCCCCCACTCGCGGATGTGGTTCAGGAAATCGAGCTCGCTGGCGGTGAGCGGCTGGAGAAGACTGGTCACGAACAGCAACAGATCGGCGCGCGGCACGAACTCGCGCGTGATCGCTTCCTCCATTCTTTCTATCGAGTTGGTGCCGGGCGTATCGACGATGTCGAGATCGCGCAGCACCTCCAGCGGATAGTGGTACAGCTGTACGTGCTCGGCGATCGTCTCCGGCGGGCCCGCCGTGCCGTAGCGCAGAATGGAGATCGCGCGCGTTGTCGGCAGATCTCCCATCGCGAAAACCTCGTCGCCGAGGAGGGCGTTGATGAACGTGCTCTTGCCGCTGTTGTACTCGCCGACGATCACGAGCAGGAAGAGCTCGTCCATCTCGTGAACGAGCGATGCCAGGCGGTCGAGATCGGCGCGGGCGCCATCGGATTGCGCGAGGGCATCGCGAACCTGAAGAACGAGCTTGCGCTCGAGGGCAACCAGCTCGCCCTGTTGTCTGGTGAGAACCTGTTCCAAGCTCGGCCCCGCGATTGAGTGTGATCCCCCGTTGCCCTCACGGTCAACTTCCGCGCCATCCCCGCAGCTATTTTTCGTATATTAGAACACGAATCCCAGACCAATCTCTGACTCCTCCCCGCGGGTGACGGCTGACGCGCCGTCACGGCACCTCAAGCAGACGGTTCGGATAGTCGCGATTGCCGCGCTGTACGTTCTCGCGGCGCGCGCCGGCCTCCAGCTCGACGCGATCTCCGGCTTCGCCACCCTCGTCTGGCCGCCAACCGGCATCGCGCTGGCTGCGCTCCTCCTCGGCGGATACAGGCTCTGGCCCGGCATCTTCATCGGCGCCGCCATTGCAAACGTGCTCACCGGCGCGCCGATCCTCGTCGCAATAGGAATCGGAGTCGGCAATTCGCTGGAAGCGGTATTCGGGGCGTACGCGCTGACACACATCCCGGGATTCCGCCCTTCGCTGGGCCGCGTCCGCGACGTGATCGGGTTCATCCTCGTCGCTGGGGCGCTGGCGCCGCCGATCGCGGCGACCATCGGTGTAACGACCCTGCACCTCGGAGGTCTCGTCACGCGTGCCGTCATCGGCGACACGTGGCGCGCATGGTGGCTCGGCGACTCGATCGGCGCGGTACTCGTCGCGCCGGTCATTTTGGTGTGGGGGAAAAAGCCAGTTGGGATTCCTCCGACGCGCCGGTTGATGGAGGTATGCGCCCTCACGCTGGCCGTCGTAGTCGCCGGTCTGCTGCTCTTCGTGATCCCTGCGACGCGCAATGCCGCGCCGTTCAACCAGGGGTACGTGTTTTACCCGCTGCTCATGTGGGCCGCGGTCAGATTCGCCCAGCACGGCTCCGTGTCCATGACTTTTTTCGTTTCCGCGATCGCGATCTGGGGAACGGCAATGGGTCACGGGCCATTCACGGCGACGACGCTGCATCAGGGGCTCTTCGGCCTGCAGACGTTCATGGGTGTGACCGCGGCGACGTTCCTCGTCCTCGGGGCATCGACCGCTGAGCGGGATCAGGCGGTGGAGGATATCAGTGGTGCGCACGAGGTTGCGGCTAACGCCAATCGCGCCAAGGCCAACTTTCTGGCGGTGATGAGTCATGAGCTGCGCACTCCACTCAACGCGATAGCGGGATACTCGGAGCTTCTTGCCCTCGGTATCAACGGCATCTTGTCTCCCAAACAATCCGACGCTGTGGCTCGCATTCGCCGCAATCAGCAGCACCTCCTCGAGCTCATAGACGAAGTCCTGAGCTTCGCCAAGATCGAGGCGGGAAGGAATCGTCTGGTGTCGGAGCGCGTCCTTGTCGCGGAGGCATTCGACAACCTTGATCCTTTGGTACAGCCGCAGTTGCTCCAGAAGGGATTGCGGCTGGATCGTGGTCCCATCCAGGATGGTCTGTCTGTTCAGGGGGATCCCGCCAAGCTGCGACAGATTCTTCTCAACGTCGTAGTCAACGCGATCAAGTTCACGCCGGCGGGCGGTCAGATCCGTCTCCTGGCAACGCGCACCGGGCATGATGTCGTGTTGGCCGTCGTCGATACCGGCATCGGCGTTCCACCGGACAAGGTCGCGGACATCTTCGACCCATTTTTCCAGGTCGACAGCAAGACGACGCGAGAGTACTCTGGGGTCGGACTCGGCCTGACGATAGCGCGGGACCTCGCTCGGGCGATGAACGGCGACGTCGCATTCGAGACCGAGGTGGGCAAAGGCAGCGTCGTATCGATAATGCTGCCGAGTGCCGGATGAAA
>JBBQFZ010000053.1:0-16693 GCA_038322455.1 Gemmatimonadales bacterium
CGTGGATATCTCGCCGGCGCTCGTCGGCCACTCGGAGATCAGCGCAGATGGTGCCGCGACCAGAACTTCCCCGGCATTCCCCGGCGCGACGAGCGAGCGAACGAGCCCGATTCCGCTGCGGAGCGCCGCGCGCGCCGCGAGCACGACGGAGCCGGGCATTCCCTTCCCGCCGCCGACGATTGCCAGATGCTTGCGTGTGCCCTTGTGGGCGTCGAAGCGAATCGAGGGGATATTCGCCTTCACCCATGCGCCATCGACGAGCCATGGCAGACTGGAAGTGATGTCTTCGTTCCTGGATCGAGCCGGCTCGCTCGATGGATCGTCGAGCCCGATGTCGAGAACCACGATCTCACCACAGCAATCGCGCGCCAAGAGCGTGCCGCGCTTGACACCGCCGAAGCTGAAGGTGACGTCCGCCACGACACAGGCCTCATGAAATCCTGAACTGGCGTCGAGCCCGCTTGGGATGTCGAGCGCTACAACCGATGCTCCGTCAGCTCGCAACCCGTTGACGGTTGAGATGGCTTCGGCAATCGCGTCGCGAGGCTTGCCCTCCGCGCCGGTTCCGAGCAACGCATCGATCACCACGCCGATCCGGGTGTCGGGTTCGAGTGCATTGAGTGAAAGCGATCGGATGCGGACCGACGAATCCTTCGCGGCTTTCCTTTCGGCGAGTGCGTCGGGAGTTTTGGATTCAGCCGCTTCGACGATACTCACATCCACGCCCGATCGGGCCAGTACACCGGCGACCACCCACCCATCGCCACCATTGTTGCCGGGGCCGCAAAAAATCAGTACGCCACTCTGCAACCGATCCGCGTAGCGGCGCGAGACTTCTTCGGCCGCCGCTTGGCCCGCGCGCTGCATCAGCAAGCGAGAAGGTGTTCCTCTTTCAATGGCCGCCCGATCGCGCTCCGCGGACTCTCTGGCGCTGACCACCCTGACGGATGGCGGCATTACCTGGGGCAGTTTGAGTCTATGCCTGTTGCGCGCAGTTCCAGGGGTAATCGCGCTCGAATGCCCTGTCGAAGTCGAACACGTCGACGAACTCATCGCGCGTGTCCTGCGGCTGGCTGAGCAGAAATCCGAGCTCGACCAGCGTGAAGACGATGTCGCCGATGTCGGCTGTCGCCGAGATTCCCCAGTGCTCGAGCACGACCTTCGACATCAGGCCGTAACGCTCGAGAGCGAGATCACGGCAGGCATGGGCAAGCTCGGTTCCGGTGATGTGACGGCGGGCTTTGAGCTGCGCCTGACACACCTCGAGCGCGGAGAGAACGAACAGGTAAGCCTGCTCATCGAACCGCGGCTCGCGGATGCGAATCCGATCCATTATGCCTTCGCGAAATGCCAGCTCAGCCATTGCTACTTTTGTCCGCCATGGATGGAAAGGATTTGTAGAGGGGAAACCGATTCGTCAAGTCGAGCACTGCTTCTTTGACTGACAACGCGACCGCCGGGTCACCAGAGCTGGTGACGACCCTGTCGATGAGCTCGGCGATCGTTTCCATCTCGGGCTCCCGCATCCCACGGGTCGTGACCGCCGGAGTCCCGATCCGGATGCCACTCGTGACGAATGGCGACTGGGTTTCCTTCGGGACCGTGTTCTTGTTGACGGTTATGCCCGCCAGGTCGAGCGCCTTCTCCGCAACCTTGCCAGTGACGTTCTTGTTGCGGAGATCGACGAGCATCAGGTGATTGTCGGTTCCACCCGAAACGATGTTGAATCCGTGCTCGATCAGCGCGTTCGCCAGCGCCTGCGCATTCCGCACGATCTGACCGCAGTAATCCTTGAATGACGGCTCGAGCGCTTCCTTGAATGCGACCGCCTTTGCCGCGATGATGTGCTCGAGCGGGCCTCCCTGCGTGCCCGGGAACATCGCCTTGTCGATTGTCTTCGCGTGCTCAGCCTTGCACAGAATGAGTCCGCCGCGGGGGCCCCGCAGGGTCTTGTGCGTAGTGCTCGTCACCGCGTCGGCGTGTGGGACCGGAGACGGGTGGAACCCCGTAGCCACGAGACCTGCGAAGTGCGCCATGTCCACCATGAACTTCGCACCGATCTCGCGCGCCACTTCGGCGAACGGCTCGAAGTCGATGATCCGCGCATAAGCGCTTGCCCCAGCGATGATCATCTTCGGCTTCTTCTCGCGCGCTATTCGCTGCATCTCGGCGTAGTCGATTCGCCCGTCCTCACCGACGCCGTAATGGATGGCGTGGTAGAGAAGTCCCGAAAAATTGACAGGCGATCCATGCGTGAGATGACCACCCTGCGAGAGATCGAGGCCGAGGACGACGTCGCCGGGCTTGAGGAAGGCCAAATAGACCGCGGCGTTCGCCTGCGCGCCGGAGTGCGGCTGAACATTGGCATGATCGGCTGAGAAGAGCTGCTTCACGCGATCGATCGCGCACTGCTCTACCATGTCAACGAATTCGCAGCCGCCGTAGTAGCGTTTGCCCGGCAATCCTTCCGCGTACTTGTTGGTGAGCGGAGTTCCCATCGCCTCGAGAACGGCCGGCGACACAAAGTTCTCGCTCGCGATCAGCTCGAGCCCGTGACGCTGCCTGTCGACCTCGAGATCGATGTAGCGGGCGATCTCCGGGTCGCTGTGCGCGAGGTTGCCGGAGGGCATCGAAATCTTTGCACTCGCCTTCGGCTGCGCGGTTGTGGTCTGCGGCATGGTGTTCCTCGAGTCTGAGCTGCTGATCTGCCTACAGGTCCTGCGACTCTATCTTGTTCACGCGCCGCTCGTGGCGCCCCCCCTCAAATTTAGCATCCAGCCACGCCTTCATGGTTGCAACCGCCTGATCGTCGCTCATGAAGCGGGCTGGCAGCACGAGAACGTTCGAGTTGTTGTGCTTCCGTGAAAGTTCGCCGATTTCCGGCTCCCAGGCGAGCGCCGCGCGCACGCCTGGGTACCTGTTGGCGACAATGTCCATGCCAACTCCGCTGCCGCAGAGAAGAATTCCCCGTTGTACCTCGCCCTTGGAGACTTCGCTGGCGAGGGGATGCGCATAGTCCGGATAGTCGTCCGGCTTGCTCGCGTCCTGCGCTCCGATGTCGTCGGGCTGGTAGCCCATCTTCTTGAGCTCCGCCACCAACCGGTTCTTCATCTCGACACCGGCGTGATCGGACGCAATTGGAATTATCTCGCTCATTTCGCTTCCTCCAACCGTAGCTCCGCCAGGCGGTCAGCTGCTTCGTACGTCGGAATGTTCTTGGCTTCCGCGATGTCGAACACCTTGAGAACCGTATCGTAGATGTCGTCGGCCTTGTCGAGAGCGCGTTGCGCGTCCCACCCGACGACCTCACCATACACGTTGATCACGCCGCCGGCGTTCGCTACGTAGTCCGGCGCGTAGAGTATTCCCTTTGCCTGGAGCTGGTCGCCGTGGCGCTCCTCAAGAAGCTGATTATTCGCTCCGCCCGCCACGATCTCCACCTTGAGCTTCGGAATCGTCGTGTCGTTGATTATCCCGCCGAGCGCGCAGGGAGAGAAAATGGCCGCGTCGGCGCTGAAGATCGCGTCGCCTTCGACGATTTTCGCGCCGGTGAGCTGCGATACGCGCGCGGCTTTCGCGGAATCGATGTCCGACACGATCAGCCTGGCGCCGGCGGCGTGGAGCTCCTTGGCCAGGTAAGTCCCGACGCTGCCACACCCCTGGATCGCGACCGTCTTTCCTTCGAGGCTGTCGCTTCCCCACTTCCTGTTCGCCGACGCCTGCACGGCGCGGAACACGCCGTGCGCGGTGACGGGTGAAGGATCACCCGATTTGCCGGCCAGTCCGGCGACGTGCTTCGTCTCCATTAGCACATAGGACATGTCCTTCGTGCTGGTCCCGACGTCTTCGGCCGTGATGTAGCGCCCGCCGAGGCTCTCGACGAAGCGACCGTGCGACCGAAAGATCCTCTCTCGGTCCTTGGTCTTGTTATCGCCGATGATGATGGACTTCCCGCCGCCGAGGTGAAGGCCGGCGACCGCATTCTTGTACGTCATCCCCCGCGAAAGCCGTAGAGCATCGGTAATGGCTTCATCGTCCGTCGCGTACTGCCAGAATCGCGTGCCGCCGAGCGCGGGGCCGAGCTTCGTGCTGTGGACAGCCAGAATTCCCCTGTATCCAATCGAGGGATCGCTGCACATCACGATCTCTTCGTGTCCCATAGCCGCCAGCGTATCGAAAAGCTTCATTGGTTCGTGATCCCTGGGAGTAGGTTCATGATTGTCCGTAGAGTGCCCTTGCGATCACGATTCTCTGGATCTCCGAAGTGCCCTCGTAAATCTCGGTGACCTTTGCATCGCGGAAAAGCCTTTCGACGGGATAGTCCTTCACGTACCCGTATCCGCCGAAGATCTGCACCGCCTGCGTCGTCACCCACATCGCGGTCTCGCTCGCCATGAGCTTCGCCATCGAGCTGAACTGCCGCACGTTCTGTCCCCGATCCTTCGCCGCGGCCGCGGCGTGCAGCAGCGCGCGCGATGCGGACACGCGGGTCGCCATGTCGGCGAGCTTGAACTGTATTGCCTCGAATTCCTTGATGGCTTTTCCGAACTGCTTGCGATCTCCGGCGTAGGTCACCGAGTGCTCCAACGCTGCCCGGGCAATGCCGATCGCCTGTGCGGCGATGCCGAGCCGCCCGTTGTCGAGAGACTGCATGGCGTAGATGAAACCCTGCGCCTCGTCTCCCAGGAGATTGCTCGCCGGAACGCGCATGTTGTCGAAGGTGAGCTGAACGGTCGGCGATGCGCGAAGGCCGAGCTTGTCTTCCTTTTTTCCAACCTTGAACCCCGGCAAGTCGGGCGTGATGATGAATGCCCCGATGCCACGGGCGCCTCGACGAGCGTCGCTCGTATCCGTGCGCGCCATGGCGAGGATCGCGCCTGCTGTGTTGCCATTCGTGACCCAGCTCTTGGTTCCGTTCAGCACCCAGTCGTCTCCGTCTTTCACCGCCTGGGTTGCGAGCGCCGAGGCGTCAGACCCCGCATCGGGCTCCGACAGAGCGAATGCTCCCAGAATCTCGCCACGCGCCATCGGCTTGAGGAATCGGTCTTTCTGAGCATCGTTTCCGTACCGCAGGATCATTTGCGTCGGCAACGAATTGTGCACGCTCATCAGCACTGCGACCGACGCGTCCGCGGCCGCAATCTCCTCGAGCGCAATCAGATAGGTTCCGGTGTCGGTTCCCAGTCCATCGTATTGCTCGGGCAGCATCATCCCCAGGAATCCGAGCTCGCCGAGCTTCTTCACCAGCGTGGGCTCGAAGTAGGCCCGCTGATCCCAGTCCGCTGCGTACGGCAAGATTTCGGATCGAGCGAATTCGCGCGCGAGCTTCTGAACTTCGGTCTGTTCTTCGGTGAGTGGATGGAGCGCCCATGACATTTTGGCGCCTACTTGGCGTACGAATAAAAGCCACGCCCCGACTTCCGGCCGAGCCACCCCGCCGCGACATACTTCCTAAGAAGCGGACAGGGCCGGTACTTCGGATCTCCCAAGCCTTCGTGCAGGACCTGGAGAATCGCTACGCACGTGTCGAGGCCGATCAGGTCCGCAAGCGCCAGCGGGCCCATGGGGTGATTCATCCCGAGCGTCATGACCTGATCGATCGCCTCAGCCTCCCCGACTCCTTCCATGAGGCAGTACACCGCCTCGTTGATCATGGGCATCAACACGCGGTTGGAAACAAACCCCGGGAAATCATTTACCTCGACGGGAGTCTTGCCAAGCTTGGAGCTGAGAGCGGTGACGTATTCGGTGGTCGCGTCGGATGTCGCGAGGCCGCGAATGATCTCGACGAGCTTCATCATCGGCACCGGGTTCATGAAGTGCATTCCCACGACCTTGTCGGGGCGGGACGTGCGCCGCGCGATCTCGGTGATGGAGATGGAGCTGGTATTGGTGGCAAGGATGGCGGCGGGCTTCGTCACTCTGTCGAGATCCGTGAAGATGCGGAACTTGAGTCCGCTGTCCTCGCTCGCTGCTTCGATGACGAGAGACGCGTCGGCGGCGCTGTCGAGATCCATGCTCAGATCGATGCGCGACAGGACCTCGACTTGTGATTCGGGCGGAATTATACCCTTCTTCACTTGACGCTCGATGTTCTTCGCGATCGTCACGCGTCCCTTGTCCAGGGCCTCCTGCGAGACGTCTATCATCACGACGTTGAATCCGGACTGCGCAAAGACGTGCGCGATCCCGTTTCCCATCTGCCCTGCCCCGACAACCGCAATGCGGTCGGTCATGCGCTCCACTCCATCCGGCGTCGATTCCGCCCATACAGGTAAAAGAAGACCACGAACATCGCGGCGACCGCAGCCGCTCCGCCTTCGGGGCCCCACAGACCACCGGTGAGCCAGTCCGGCCCCGTCTCCGCGACCTTGTAGTTCGGATCGTGCGGGGGCATGCCGCTCACCGCGATGTGCATTCCTCCCGCCATGACCCAATTCCACGCGAAATGGGCAGCGCCCGCGGCGTAAAGGCTTCGTGTCGCCAACAGAATGCCGCCGAGAAAAAACCCGGCGACAATCACAGCGAGAATCGACTCGGAGTCGGCGCCCGGGTTCGCAACGTGGAGCAGGCCGAACACGATGCTCGTGACGATGAGAGCCATCTTCCATCCGGCCGCCCTTCTGAGCAGCGCAAAGACGTAGCCACGAATGAAAAGCTCCTCGAAGAAAGCCGCCGGCAAAAGAACGATCGTCGAGCGACCTGCTTCACCCCACCAGCTTCCCGGAGCCGTAGCATCGATGCGCAGCATGTGCATCGATAGAAGGAGCAGGCTTGCCGCGCCGATCGTGAGTCCTCCCAGCACCGCGCCCCTGATCACGACCGGCGGCGAAGCAGCTGCGCGATCGAGACCCAGCTCACTCCACGGAAGCCTGTCGACCCTTCGCAACATGATCCACGTCGCGACAACCACGGCTACGAGAGAGCACCACTGATACAGAATGTTTTCCGGGTCTATTTTACCCAGCACATGCATCACGCTCGCCAGCGTCTGGAGCACGATGAGAACGGCGATGCATATCGCGTAGAACGCGACAATCCGCCACACCGTTCCGAGGAACAGCGAGGCTCTCGGCGGAAGCGCTGACGTCAACCCGTATTAACTCGTGCGCTCGACGCTGAGCGCGACGGCGTCGCCCCCGCCAAGGCAGAGCGTCGCGAGGCCCGTTTTGGCGCCACGGTCTTTCATGGCGTAGAGGAGCGTCGTAAGCACACGCGCGCCGCTCGCGCCGATCGGGTGGCCGAGCGCTATGGCCCCGCCGTTGACGTTCACGCGGTTCCAGTCCCAGCCCAGCTCCTCGCCATCGGCGAGCGCTTGCGAGGCGAAGGCTTCATTCGCTTCGATAAGGTCAAAATCCGCGATGTTTTTTCCTGTTTTGGCCATCAGGTTGCGAACGGCGCGAATCGGTGCGAAGAAGAGGTCTTCGGGTGCGGTCGCCCCCGTCGCGTAGCCGGTGATGCGGCCGAGGATCTCCAGATTGTGGTCGAGCGCATATTGCTCGGAGACGACGACCAGCGCCGCCGCGCCATCGTTGAGGCTGGAGGAGTTTCCAGCCGTCACGCTCAGGTCTTCGTTCTGCCCATTCCGGCCCGGAAAGGCCGGGCGCAGCTTGGTCAGCGTTTCCGGAGTGGTGTCCTTGCGTGGTCCTTCGTCGGTATCGACGACCGTCGTGCCTTTTTTGCCGGGTACTTCGACACGGACGATCTCGCTCTTGAACTTCCCCGACTCGATCGCGCTCACCGCCTTCCGGTGGGACGCGGCGGCGAACTCGTCCTGCTCCTCGCGGGTGACGCTCGCTTTTTTCGCGGTGTACTCGGCGTGGCTGCCCATGTGGACATCACAGGACGCGCACCAGAGGCCATCCCTTATCATCCCGTCGACCATTTTCTGGTCGGTGAGCTTGACGCCGTTGCGCATACCATAGACGTAGTATGGCGCGTTGGACATCGACTCCTGTCCGCCGGCGATGATGACCTGGGCGTCACCGGCCTTGATCGCCTGCGATGCGAGCATCACAGCCTTGAGACCCGACCCGCACACCTTGTTGACGGTGACCGCTGAAATCGTCGCCGGAAGTCCCGCCTTGAGCATGGCCTGGCGGGCCGGGGCCTGACCGGTGCCACCCTGAATGACGTGCCCCATGATGACTTCATTCACGTCGTCGGGCGAAACTTTCGACCGTTTGAGGGCTTCGCGAATTGCGATCGCGCCAAGCTCCGGCGCCGAGAGCGATGAAAGAGCGCCCAGGAACTTCCCGATTGGGGTTCTGGCGGCGCCGACGATGACTGGAATGCGATTCTTGTCTGGCATTGCGATTGACACGATTGAGGTGCGATTCCGTTCACACTGAAGTTAACGGGCGGCGGAAGGACAGGACAGCGCGCAGAATGGCGCATCACGTTGGCTATCCGCGAGGTACCGCGAGTGATATTCGCGAACGCCCAGAAGATCATTCGAGCCGGAGGCCTTGCCTGAAGTGCCCTCTCCAGTGAAAGAGCCGTCTTCGCACGTCAGTGCTCCAGTGCGCACTACCACCCCTGGAGCCGGAATCTCGCGCTACAGATGAAGGGCCCGTTCACGGGGGACGGCGTGATGGGTCGCGGGTGTGCGTTCGTGACTATCGCTCCCTGCCGGGTGACAGAGGGTTCCGGGCTGACTAGCTTTGTACAGCGCCAGACGTTTCACGGCTGAACGTGCGCCAACACCACGAAGTGAAGGAAGGCGTCGGGATGATTTCAGTGGCACTCATCGAGGACAACCGCCTCGTGCGCGAAGGAATGATTGCGATGCTCAGTCAGACGGCTGATTTCCGCGTAGTCGCTGCCGGTCCGAGCGGCGACCCTGTGCTCCTGAGAGACACCAAGCCGCAGGTCATTCTCCTCGACGTGGGACTGTGGGACGATGACAGCCTGCGTGTCGCCGAGACGGTAAAGAAGGAATCGCCCGAGTCGAAGGTGATCATCATGGATCTCCTTCCCATACACGAAGACATCGTGGACTTCGTGAATGCGGGCGTTTCGGGATTCATCCTCAAGGATGCGACCTTCGAAGACCTCGTGACCACCATTCGAGCGGTTGCCGACGGTGCGCACGTCCTGCCGCCTGCCATGACGTCGTCTCTCTTCTCCCAGATCGCGAAAGACGCGCTCGTCCGAGAACGCTCGATCGTTATGGAGTCGGTCCGCATGACAAGTCGCGAACGCGAGGTGATCGGACTGATCGGTGAAGGACTGAGCAACAAGGAAATCGCGGGGCGCCTCAACATCGCGACGCATACCGTAAAGAGTCACGTTCGGAACGTGATGGAGAAGCTCGCGCTGCACACGCGCCTGCAGATCGCGGTTTACGCCCACCGCCAGGACGACTGACCCCCGTCGGCATTCGATAAATCGGATCGAGCCAACAGTTGGCCCACGTTGGTCCCGTCCCCGGCGTGGTCGTCGGGCCGTGCGCGGCTGCGCGGATGGCTCCCTGAGGCAACTCGCTAGATAGAGCTAGCCTGGCCTCCCTCAAAAGCAGTAGTCCCTCTTTCGCCCATTCGTGCGATACGTGGGCCGAATGGCGTGCGCTAACCTCAAATGTTCCCCTTGAGGTGCGCAATCGTGTGGCGCAAGCGCCCGACGTGAACCCTATCGGAACTATAGCGTTCACTTGCATACTTGTGAGAGATCGCCGCGAACAGGACGCGTCCGCGCCCACGCGTTTCACTTGCATCAGTCAGGAGGAGTTTCGATGAGTACCGTAATCAGGCGCCACGCTTTACGAGCGTTGTTTACGCGAGCGCGCATCGCAGGAACTGTAGTGGCAGTCGCCTTCGCGAGCATGTCCATTGCCGCGTGCAGCGACAACGGCCCCCGCACGATCAAATCGATCGTCGTCTCGCCGACCACGGTAACTCTCGCGCCAGCAGGCACGCAGCAGTTCACGATGGTCGGCACGGACAACGACGGTAAAACCGTAACGAACCTCAAGCCACTATGGGCCGTCGTCGCCGGTGGCGGAACGATCACGCAGGGCGGGCTATTCACCGCCGGTACGGCAGCTGGAACGTTCACAAACACGGTTTCGGTGACGTGCAGCGGTAAAACTGTTTTTGCAACGGTCATCATAACGCCTGGACCGCTCAATACGATCACAGTCACCCCGAATCCATCGACTCTTGCTCCGGGTGCCACGCAGCAATTTACGGCAGTTGGCAGGGACGCCAATAACAACGTCGTTGCGATCACCCCAGTTTGGACGGTAGTGGCGGGCGGGGGCACGATCAACTCGAGCACCGGGCTCTTCACGGCTGGCCCAACAAGTGGGACTTTCACGAACACCGTCGTTGCAACATTCGGCGGAAAGTCAGGATCGGCGACTGTAATAGTTACGCCGGGTCCGCTCAACACGATCACAGTCACTCCGAATCCGGCGACACTTGCTCCGGGCGCCGTACAGCAGTTCACGGCGGTTGGCACTGACGCAAACGGCAACGTCGTTGCGATCACGCCTGTGTGGACGGTAGTGGCCGGCGGCGGCAGCATCAACGCCAGCACGGGAGTCTTCACCGCGGGTCCAACTCAGGGTACGTACACCAACACAGTAGTGGCGACGAGCGGCGGCAAGTCTGGTTCGGCAACGGTGATTGTCACTCCCACCGGGCTGACCACGATCACAGTGACCCCCAACCCGGCGACGGTTCAGACGAACGGCACGCAGCAGTTCGTTGCAGTCGGCAGGGATGCGTCGGGTAACATCGTCGCAATTACGCCGGTTTGGTCGGTTGTGAACGGCGGCGGCACTATCAACTCGAGCACCGGACTCTTCACGGCCGGCGGCACGACCGGCACATTCAACAACACAGTCGTGGCAACCAGCGGCGCAGCCTCTGGCAACGCGACGGTGATAGTGACGAACGTCCTGCCCCCGGCGCCAATCGTAAATCTGGGAGCGGCCGCACCGAACGGAATCATCGCCGGAACGGCGGTGACGTGCGTTACGAACGGCTTTGTCTTTGCTGATGTCAGCATCAGCCCGGGAAGCTCGCTCAGCGGCTTCGGTCCATGCGTTATCACGGGCACCAAGCATTTAGCCGACGGCCCAGCCGCACAGGCGCAGATCGATCTCACGACTGCTTACAACACGCTGGCCGGGCTGCCATGCCCACCGGCAAACGCAATCGTCGCTGACATCGGCGGAACGACCAAGGCAGCCGGTGTCTACTGCACCGCGAGTGGGATTGGCGTCACGGGCGTCCTTACGCTGGATGGCGGTGGAAATCCCAATGCCACGTTCGTCTTCCAAGCCGGCACTTCGCTCACGACCGCTGGCAACATCGTCCTGATCAATGGAGCTCAGGCCAAAAACGTTTACTTTCAGATCGGCAGCTCGGCGACGCTGGGAACTGCCTCGCAATTCCAGGGCAACATACTCGCCCTGACAAGCATCACGTTGGTAGACAATGCTACGCTCACCGGACGTGCGCTGGCGCGGAATGGCGCCGTGACGTTGGGCACGAATAACGTCATCACTCTTCCCTAGAGTGGGCGCCAGCTGGAGCCGGACTCTTCGTCCGGTTCCAGCGCCGCGCTGACGACGAAGTCGTAATTATTTTTGCAATCGCAGAGTATCGTGAAGGTTCGAGCTGAATATCAGCTCACCGGAGACCTCCCGGGCGCAAGAAGCTGCGCAAGGGAGGTTTCCGATCATGGAGCGCATACGGAAGGAGGATCTGCCGATGCGACCAAGCAAATTCACTGAAGACCAAATCGCGCAGGCACTCCGGCAGGTGGAAGCCGGAACGCCAGCCGTGCATGTGTGTCGAAAGCTCGGAATCACGGAGACGACGTTTTATCGGTGGCGCGCCAGGCATGAAAATGGTGGACCCTCGCCCACCGCCGAGATGCGCCAGCTCCGCGATGAAAACCAGAAGCTGAAGCAAATTGTGGCGAATCTTTTGCTCGATAAGGAGAGCGCGACCGCTCGCGGCAAGAAATAAGAGCGACGCCTCGGTCATTTACGATTTGAATCAGGTGAAGCAATGAAAGAACCGTTGACTCCCGCCAAGAGCGTCCGCAAGACACCCAACGCGACCAGTGAAGTTCGACATGCTGAGACCCTGTTGAAGGCCGGTGCGCTGCAGAGCGCGATCTTCAACAGTGCCAACTTCTCGAGCATCGCGACCGACGCCAATGGCGTCATCCAGATCTTCAACGTCGGCGCCGAGCGGATGCTCGGGTATGCCGCGGCGGAGGTGATGAATCAGATCACGCCCGCAGACATCTCGGATCCTCTCGAGGTAATCGCTCGCGCAAAAGCCCTGAGCGTCGAGCTCGGGACACCGATAACTCCCGGATTCGAAGCGCTTGTGTTCAAGGCTTCGCGCGGAATCGAGGACATCTACGAGCTGACCTACATCCGGAAAGATGGGAGCCGCTTCCCCGCTGTCGTTTCGGTCACCGCCCTGCGGGATGCTCAGGACGCCATCATCGGATACCTGCTCATCGGCACCGATAACACCGCGCGCAAGCAGGCCGAGGAAGCGCTGCTGAAAGCAGGAGCGCTGCAGAGCGCGATTTTCAACAGCGCCAACTTCTCGAGCATTGCCACCGACGCGAAGGGAGTCATCCAGATCTTCAACGTTGGCGCCGAACGGATGCTCGGGTACACGGCCACGGAAGTGATGAACAAGATCACGCCGGCAGACATCTCCGACCCTCAGGAGGTGATCGCGCGGGCGCGGGCGCTGAGCTCCGAGCTTGGCACGTGGATCACGCCTGGTTTCGAGGCACTGGTGTTCAAGGCCTCGCGCGGAATCGAGGACATCTACGAGCTGACGTACATCCGGAAAGATGGCAGCCGCTTCCCCGCCGTCGTGTCGGTAACCGCGCTTCGAGATGCGCAGGACACCATCATCGGCTACTTGCTCATCGGCACGGACAATACCGCCCGCAAGCAGGCTGAAGAAGCATTGCTGAAAGCGGGAGCCCTGCAGAGCGCGATCTTCAACAGCGCCAATTTCTCGAGTATCGCGACTGACGCCAAGGGTGTGATCCAGATCTTCAACGTCGGCGCAGAACGGATGCTAGGATATGCCGCCGCCGACGTGATGAATCGGATCACTCCCGCGGACATTTCGGATCCGCTCGAGGTGATTGCCCGCGCCAAGGCGCTCAGCGTGGAGCTCGGCACGCCCATCACGCCGGGATTCGAAGCGCTCGTGTTCAAGGCCTCGCGCGGAATCGAGGACATCTACGAGCTGACGTACATCCGGAAAGATGGCAGCCGCTTTCCCGCCGTCGTGTCGGTCACTGCACTTCGGGATGAGAAGGAAGCCATCATCGGCTACTTGTTGATCGGCACCGACAACACCGCCCGCAAGCAGATCGAAGAGGAGCGGATGAAGCTCGACCAGCGGCTACGCGACCAGCACTTCTATACGCGTTCGCTCATCGAATCCAATATCGACGCGCTGATGACCTGTGATCCTCGCGGGATAATCACCGACGTCAACAAGCAAACGGAAGCTTTGACCGGGTGCACACGCGACGAGCTCATCGGCGCCCCGTTCAAGAACTATTTCACGGATTCGGCACTCGCGGAGGCAGGCATCAATCGTGTGCTCAGCGAAGGGAAGGTCACCAACTACGAGCTGACCGCGCGCGCGAGAGATGGCCAGCTGACGGTCGTCTCGTACAACGCGACGACATTTCACGATCGCGACAGAAAGCTCCAGGGCGTGTTCGCGTCGGCACGGGATGTAACGGAGCTGAAACTCTTCGAGCAGAGGCTTCAGCTGAAAAACCTGGAGCTGGAAGAGGCAAGCCGGATGAAGTCGGAGTTCCTCGCCAACATGTCGCACGAGCTGCGGACACCCCTCAACGCAATCATGGGCTTCTCGGAGATACTCCGCGACGGGCTGATCGGTGAGCTCACTCCACAACAGCGTGGATTCATCGGCGACATCTTCGGAAGCGGAAAGCATCTGCTGTCGCTGATCAACGACATCCTCGACCTGTCCAAGGTGGAGGCCGGCAAAATGACTCTGGATCTCGAGCCAGTCGAAATCTGGGGATTGTTCACGAACAGCCTATCCATCATCAAAGAAAAAGCAGCGGCCCGCCACATCAATCTGACGATGGACGCCTCCAAGGCCCCAAAATCAATCCAGGCGGATGCGCGCAAGGTGAAGCAGATCGCGTACAACCTGCTTTCAAACGCCGTAAAGTTTACCACCGACGGTGGGAACGTGGCCCTGCGCATCGACCGGGTTCCGCGAAACGAGGTCGGTCTGGCCTCCGGGCCATGGACACACCGCGGTTTCGCGCCGCCCAGTTCGCCATTTGACGAGTTTCTGAGAATCACCGTTACCGACAGCGGAATCGGTATCTCACCGGAAGGTCTGGAGCACCTGTTCAAGCCTTTCAGCCAGATAGACAGCGGCCTCTCGCGCAAATTCGAGGGAACAGGACTCGGCCTGGCGATGGTGAAGCTGCTCGCCGAGCTGCACGGCGGGGCAGTCGCGGTTGAAAGCGCCGTCGACGAGGGGTCTCGTTTCTCGGTTTGGCTGCCGCTGCGGACTGCGGACAGCGTGCTCACTCCGACGAAAGCACAGGAGGCGATTCGATCCGCCGTTCGGGCGGAGAGACGCTCCGTCCCCGAGGGCATGCGAACGGCATTGGTCGTCGAAGACGATTTCAAGTCGGCGGAGCTCATTCGCGTTCAGCTCGAGGCGGAAGGATTCAACGTGCTGCACGCGGCGTCTGCCGAAGCCGCGCTGGAGCTGGCGATGCAGCAGCCATTGTCGCTGATCACCCTCGATATCATGCTCCCCAACATGGATGGTTGGGAATTGTTGACGCGACTGAAGCAGGTGACGGAGCTGCGCCGAATTCCAGTGGTGATCATCTCGATCGTGGCTGATCCCAACCGCGGCTTCTCGCTTGGCGCGGCTGCAGTCATGCAAAAACCGATATCGCGGCAGGAGTTGTACGACTCGTTAGCCGAGCTTGGATTGCTGCCGCTTGCCGACGGGAAAAGGCTCACGATCCTCGTCGCTGACAACGATCCGGATGCGATGGAGCTTATGGCCGTCCGGGTGCAGAGCATGTCGGGAATCGTGATTCGCGCGTACAGCGGTAGAGAGGCGATCGATGCGGCCCGTAGGGAGCTTCCTGACCTAATCGTACTCGACCTGATGATGCCCGGGATGAGCGGATTCGAGGTGGTGACCGCACTGAATGAGAGCCCCGACACCGCCCGCATCCCGCTGATTGTCGTTACGTCGAAGGAGATCACACCGGAAGATCGCGTCAAACTGAACGGTCATGTTACCGCGATAATGAACAAGAGCGCGTTCGACACCAGTAATCTCACCACCGAAGTCCGGCGAGCCATGGCCGGCCGAAGGGTGATTGCCTGACATGGCGACGGTTCTGATCGTGGAAGACAACCCTGCGAACATGACACTCGCTGTATTCCTGCTGCAGTCGGTCGGGCATACGGTGTTGAAAGCGCTGGACGCCGAGGTCGGACTCACACTGGCGCGCGAACAGCAGCCGGACCTCATCCTGATGGACATCCAGCTTCCCGGAATGGATGGTCTTCAGGCGACGGCGCTGCTCAAAGGCTCGGAGGCGACGCGTGACATCCCGGTAGTAGCCCTGACCGCCCTCGCAATGAAGGGAGATGAAGAGCGAATCAGAGCAGCGGGTTGCGACGGCTACATCGCCAAACCGATGCGTTACCAGGAATTTCTGGCGGCGATCGCGGCTCAACTGAGTAAACCATGAGGAGAGCCCCCGATGTTGCGGATCATGCCGCTCGCGTTCTCATCGTGGACGATGAGCGTTCCAACCGGCAGGTGGCGGAGGCCATGCTGGCGCCGGAAGGCTATGACATAGTCACCGCTTCGAGTGGCGAAGAGGCACTTGCCATCATTGACCGTGCGCCGCCCGATATCGTTCTCCTGGACATAATGATGCCTGGAATGGACGGCTATGAAGTGACCGCGCGGATCAAGGGCAGCACCGCCACCAGGAGTATTCCCGTCATCATCGTCACCGCTCTCGACGCCCGCGATGCCAGGCTACGTGGCCTGGACGCGGGAGCTGAAGACTTTCTCACGAAGCCAGTAGACCGCGCCGAGTTGTGCGCGCGCGTGAAAAACCTCCTGCGGCTCAAGGCGTATGGCGACTACTACGCGAAGTACAACGAGATGCTCGAGGGCGAGGTACTGGCGCGCACGGCACAGCTTGTAGAACGCTCCTCCATCCTGGCGCACAGCGCCGCCGCGTTACGCGATAGCGAAGAGCGAACGAACTACGCTCTGGGCGCGGCCGACATGGGCGTCTGGACGCTTGACCTCGACTCCGCAAAGGTAAGTTGGTCCGAGACCATGTCCCCGGTGTTCGGTCTGACGCCCGACTCGGCGCCAACCACATCCGAAGGATTTCTAGCCGCGGTGCACGAGGACGATCGCCGGAAAGTCGAAGAGTCATTGACCCAGCTCGCATCCGGAGGACCGGAACTCAAAGAAGAATTCAGAGTCGTATGGCCCGACGGCACAATCCACTGGGTGGCGGGTCAGGGTCGCATGATTCGTGATGCGCTCGACAAACCATCGAGCCTGCTCGGGATCGCCGCGAACATCAGCGACCGAAAGTCACTTGAGGCGCAGTTTCGTCAGGCGCAAAAGATGGAAGCGGTGGG
>JBBQFZ010000054.1:0-16468 GCA_038322455.1 Gemmatimonadales bacterium
CGCCAGCACCTGGCCTTTCGTTACATGATCGGACGGCTTCGCGTTGATCACGAAGCCCACCGCTGGATCGACCTTGTCTTCCATGTTCCGCCGCCCGCCACCGAGTGCTATCACGCCATAACCGATCTTGCGAGGATCCACGGCTTGCACGACACCCTCGCGCGCTGCGACGAAATCGGCGCGGTGCCGCGCATGCGGCAATCGCATCGGCTCCGCCACTACGCGGCCGTCGCCACCCTGCGCATCTATGATCTCCTCGAACTTCCGAAGCGCGCGACCCGAGCGAATCGCCGCAGCCATCTTCGCGAGGGCCGCCTCTCGCGTGGGCGCCAGAGTCGCCAGCACGAGCATCTCCGCGCCGAGCGCGAATGTCACTTCGATGAGATCCGGGGGGCCCGCGCCCTTGAGGACCTCTATCGCCTCCACGACCTCGAGCGCGTTCCCGCATGCATGCCCAAGCGGACGATCCATCGCCGTCAGCAGCGCCACGACTGGACACCCGTGTTGGACGCCGAGATCGATCATCGCCTGGGCGAGCGCGATCTCGTCCTCGAGCTTGGGCAGGAAGGATCCCGAGCCACGCTTGATGTCGAGCACGAGGCCCGTGAGACTCTCCGCGATCTTCTTGCTCATGATGCTCGCCGCAATCAGCGGAATTACCTCCACGGTTGCAGTTGCGTCGCGCAGCGCGTAGAGCTTTCTGTCTGCGGGAACGATCTCCTCCGTCTGCCCGAGCATCGCGCATCCGATTCGGGCGACCTGCTCCTCTGCTTCGGCGAGGGTGAGCGACGTCCTGAAACCGGGAATCGACTCCAGCTTGTCGAGCGTGCCGCCGGTATGCCCCAGTCCCCGACCCGACATCATCGGCACAGCGACGCCCATCGATGCGATCAACGGTGCGAGGATGAGAGAGACCTTATCCCCCACCCCGCCGGTTGAATGCTTGTCGAGACGCGGCATCGGCAGCCTCGAGAGATCCAGTCGCTTTCCACTCTCGAGCATCGCGGCCATCAATTCGTTCATCTCGGCACGGTCGAGCCCGCGGAAATAAATGGCCATGAGCAGCGCAGCCATCTGATAGTCGGGCACCTTCCCGGCCGCGTAGGCGAGAACGAGCTCCCTGAGCTCTCCCGACTCGAGACGCTCACCGTTGCGTTTGCGTTCAATAAGACGGGGTACGATCATTTAGGCTCAGCCGGTGTATTTATCAGTTGAAAAACCTCTCATCGCCATTGGAGTTCCGTATGCGCGCTCTCGGATATCTCACCGTTGGAATGCTGCTCGCCGCCTCGGTCGCTGGCGCCCAGGGCGCTGCCGATCACATCGCGCTCGGCGACAAAGAATACGTCGCAATGAACGCTCCCGCCGCCCTCGCACATTACGAGGAAGCGATCAAGGCGGATCCGACGAATTACGAAGCGCACTGGAAAGCGTCCCGCTCAGCGGTCGATCTCGGGGCAGCCGAGCGCAATGAGGAGAAGCGCGGGCTGTACTTCAAGAATGCGGAGAAATACGCGCGTCAGGCAGTCGCGGAGAATCCGTCAGATGCGGAAGGCCACTTCGACCTTGCCCGCGCGCTTGGCAAGAACGCGCTCACCCAGGGTCCCCGCGACAGGATCAAGTTTGCGAAAGATGTCCGCAACCAGGCCCTGGACTGTCTGAAGATCGACCCGAAGCACGCGGGCTGCCTGCACGTGATGGGCATGTGGAACGCGGAAGTGATGCGCCTCAACGGATTCACCAGGATGCTCGCAAAGAACTTCCTGGGAGGAGAGATCTTCTCTTCCGCAAACTGGGCGGAGGCTCGGCGGTACATGGAGGAGTCGGTGGCGAATGACCCCAACCGCATCGTTCATCACGTGGACCTCGCCGGCGTCTACAAGGACATGGGCGATAAGGCGAAGGCCAGGGCCGAATACCAGATGGTGATGAAGCTGCCGAACACCGATTACAACGACCGCCAGTACAAGGCGGCGGCGGACGCTGCCCTCAGAACCCTCTAGTCGGCCTGCTTACGGGCAGATTCTTCTTCGGCCTGCTCAAGGGCGGATTCTTCTTCGGCCTCGGCGGCAGCGAGCTTCAGCTCCGCCGCTAGCTCGTCCCAGATATCGTCATTTCCACGAAGGCGCCTGACCCGCTGGGCGATCCCTTGGCGGGTCTCGTCTCCGCTCGCGGGGGCCAGAAGAAGCGCCACCGCGGCTCCGAGTACCGCGCCGACCGCTACTCCCGCGGTAAATAGTCCGATATTGTTCCAATCGGGAACCGTTTCGAAGGGCTGACCATCCATTTTTGGCTGGGGAATCGACCCCGGCGGCGGGGCTTTCGGAATGGAGGATGCCGTCCGGGAGGGGTCCGTAGAATTAAACATGGGTGGTCTAGCTCAGGGATTGGTAAGAAATTTGCCCTGACCGTATACCCAGCAATAGCCGTGCGAGGATGCTGAATGAGCAAGTCGGGTAAAATGGTCTTGTTGGTGGAAGACAACGAAGACAATCGTATCGTCTATTCCACCATCCTGAAGCACTTCGGTTACGAGGTAACCGAAGCATTGAATGGCGAGGAAGGAATCGCAAAAGCCCGGTCGGAAAAGCCTGACTTGATCCTGATGGATATCTCCATCCCGATCATCGACGGCTGGGAGGCGACGCAGGTGCTTAAGCACGACCCGTCCACCAGGTCGATTCCAATCATCGCACTCACCGCGCATGCCCTGGCGTCCGACCGCGAGAAGGCGATGGAGGTCGGCTGCGACGGGTACCTCGCGAAGCCCTGCGAGCCGAGGGCCGTAGTGGCGGAAGTGCAGAGATTCCTCGGCAAGAACAACAATGGAGCGTAAGCCCCACTACAAGATTCTTGTCGTGGATGACCACGAGGACAACATCGAGCTCTTGCGGGCTCGCCTCGAGGCGCGTGGGTATGAAGTACACGGGGCTGCGGACGGTTTCGAGGCGCTGGCAGCCGTCGAGAAGATAATCCCGGACCTGATTCTTCTCGACGTGATGATGCCGAAGATGGACGGCATGGAAGTCGTGCGCCGATTGAAGGCGAACAAGGCTCTTCCCTTCATTCCCGTCATAATGCAGACGGCGCTCGACTCGACCGAGAACAAGGTCGAGGGCCTCGATGCCGGCGCCGACGACTATATCACCAAGCCAATCAACTTCGCTGAGCTCGAGGCTCGGGTGAACTCGCTGCTCCGCATCAAGAAGCTGCAGACGGAGCTGGAGGACAAAAAGACCGAGCTCTCGAACCTGAACAACCAGCTGAAGATGATCTCGCTGACCGACGGGTTGACGGGAATCGAGAACCGGCGGTCTCTCGAGGAACGCCTCAAGGAGATGTGGAGTCACTCGGTACGTCTTCATGAGCCGATGGCGATCGTCATGTGCGACATCGACAAGTTCAAGAGTGTCAACGACAATTACGGGCACCAGGCGGGCGACGCGGTGCTCAAGGAATTCGCCAAGCTGCTGAAGGACGAGGCTCGCGAGATAGACCGCGTGGGACGCTTTGGAGGCGAGGAATTCCTGCTCATCCTGCCGGGGACGGTGCTGGATGCGGCGGTAACGTTCGCCGAGCGACTGCGCGAGAAGGTGGATGCTCATACTTTTAAGTACGACGGCGGGGAGCTCCAAAGGACGATGAGCTGCGGCGTTTCCGCTTCGCCCCATCCGAAGGTGAAAAACCAGGAGGCTCTGGTGAGAGCAGCGGACGATGCTCTCTACGTTGCCAAGGAGTCCGGTCGCAATCGCGTGATTCGTTTCGACGGCACTGAATTCAACGCACATACGCAAAGCAACGGGAAGAACCCCAAGGATGGCGACAGGCAGGGCAAAGAAGCAGCAGGGGGAAGCGCCCCAGAAGGCACGCCGGGATCCCCGCCCCGATCAATCGCCTCCAACGACAGCGGGCGCGCAACAGCATAGCCGCGCCGCGGAGCTGCGCGCCCTTTTGACGCGCGCGTCCCACGAATACCATGTCCTCGACCGTCCGACCATTGCGGACGCCGACTACGACAAGCTCTTTCGCGAGTTGCAGGAGATAGAGACCAGCTTTCCGGAGTGCGTCGCTGCGGATTCGCCTACCCTCAGAATAGGCGCGGAGCCACAGAGCCAGCTCTCGAAGCACCAGCATCTGCAGCCAATGCTCTCGCTCAGCAACGCATTCAACGACGAAGAGCTGCGGGCGTGGGAAGAGCGACTGGTCCGCCTGGCCGGCGACGACGTCGCCAAATCGGGCTATACGGCGGAGCTCAAGATCGACGGGATTGCAGTGGCCCTCACGTATGAGAATCAGCTTTTCGTGATGGGCGCGACGCGCGGCAACGGCATCATCGGCGAGAGCGTAACGGTCAATCTCCGCACGGTGCGCGACGTACCCCTCCGCCTGCACGAGAGCGCGCCCCCCGGCCGGATAGAGGTGCGCGGCGAGATCTATTTTCCATTCGATCGTTTCGAGGAGATGAACGGGGCTCGTGCGCGCGCGGGCGACCCGCTGTTCGCGAATCCCCGCAACGCCGCGGCCGGAAGTCTCAGGCAGCTCGACCCCGCGATAACGGCTTCGCGTCCGCTCCGGTTTTTTGGCTATTCCGTCGCCGCGCCCGACGGTCAGGAGCTGCCGTTCGAGACTCAGTCGGAATTACTCGACGCCCTCGTCAAGTGGGGCGTTCCTGTTGCGCCCCATCGTCAGCAATGTCAGACGCTGCAACAGGTCGAGGCGTGGGCGCATGCGCTCGAGCACAAGATCAGGGGCGAGTTGAACTTCGCGATCGATGGCGGCGTGGTGAAGGTGGATTTTCTCAGGCTCCAGGAGGAGCTGGGCGTCGTCGGTGGACGGGAGCCGCGGTGGGCGATCGCGCGGAAGTTCGCGCCCGACATCGCCGAAACGAAGCTGCTGGCGATCAAAGTGAACGTGGGGCGCACGGGAGCGATGAATCCTTACGCCGTGCTCGAGCCCGTCGAGATCGGGGGAGTGATCGTCAAGCTGGCGACGCTCCACAACGAGGCCCTCGTCATCTCCAAGGATCTTCGCGAGGGGGATTGGGTGCAGGTGAAGCGCGCCGGCGACGTAATTCCGCAGATCATCGCGCCAATCCCTGAGAAGCGAACGGGAAACGAGAAGCCCTGGATGATGCCCGAGAGGTGCCCGTCGTGCGGAACGCTGGCCACGAGAGAGGAAGACGAAGCCGCGATCTACTGCCCGAACATCGCCTGTCCCGGCCGCCAGCTCGAAGGCCTGGTGCATTTCACTTCGCGCGGCGCCATGGACATCCGTGGCCTCTCGTACGCGAGAATCCAGCAGCTCGTCGAAGAGGGTCTCGTCAGGGACCCGGGCGATCTCTTCGCCCTCACGAAAGAGCAGCTGCTCGAGCTCGAGGGATACGCGGAGAAGGGAGCAGAGGGATTGATCGCGGCGATCGAGACATCAAAGACACAGCCGCTCTCGCGGCTGCTCGGCGCCCTGGGAATCAGACATGTGGGCTCGATAGCGGCGCAGCTCCTCGCATCCCATTTCGGAACTCTCGATGCGCTGATGGCCGCACTAGAGGACGACATCTTGAATGTGCGCGGCATCGGGGGGACGATCGCCAATGGCGTGGTGGCGTATTTCTCCGATCCGGCGGGACGCGCCCTCGTCGAGAAGCTGAGATCGCGCGGCGTGAATCTCATCGAGCCACGCGCGGTGGTGGCTGGTGGACCGCTGAGTGGCCAGACGTTGGTGATTACGGGGACACTTCCGACATTGAGCAGATCCAAAGCGACGGCGCTGATTGAGGCGGCAGGCGGGCGGGTGACGGGGTCGGTCTCTAAGTCGACCAGCTTTCTAGTCGCGGGCGAAGAGGCAGGCAGTAAATTGGAGAAAGCTCGCTCGCTCGGAATCGCGATAATCGATGAAGCCGACCTCTTGCGCCGGGTAGAACCTTCAGCAACATCTTCCTCGTGAAATCGTCCTACAACGCATGACAACTTCAGAAGCTCCCGAGCTGATAGGCCTGGCGCAGCGCACGCTGCGTGATTTGCGGCTGCGCGTCGCCGGCGCGAGTGGTGGCGGACCGGATGCGCTACGTGAGGCCGGATATGCCGGAGCCGGCTCCCTTTTCGACGCCTTCGACAGCTGGCTCGGCGACCGTGGCTCGAAGCGCGCGGAGGATCTCGCGGTGGACGAATTCTCATCGCGCGCCGCGGAGTTCTTTCAGGCCGCCGGCTGGGGCAGAGTCGCGTTCAGATCGCTGCACGACGCGCTGGCGGTGATCGACATCGAGAACTGCTGGGAATCCCAGCTTCACGGCCAGGGCGAGACGGGATGCCATCTCACGACGGGCACACTTGCCGGATTCCTGGGTTGTCTCGCGGATTATCCGGTGGCGGTGATGGAGATCGAGTGCGGCACTAGCGCGGATGCGCGGTGCCGGTTCCTGGCCGGGAACGCGGACATGCTCGAGCACGCGTATGAGCGACTGTCGCGTGGAGAGGAGTGGTCGAGTATCGGGGCGGCCGAGCTCTAGCATCGTTAACTGCGGGAACTGCGGGAACTGCCGCTCGGGCAGGCATCAAGAACGGAAGGTTCGTCCGGATGCTTCGGATGACTCGGATTGTGCGGATCGCTCCTCATGGCGTGAAGGCGCGCAATGGCGGGCCGTGATTTTTTGTTGTTTCCACGTAGGGGCTGGTGCGCGGCTCTTTGCATCCCAAGCGGCAGTTCCCAAAAAATCCCTACCGGCCACGAGGAGCCCTAACGCCTAACGGAGCAATCCATTTGATCCGTGTCATCCGAAGCATCCGGTCGAACCTTCCGTTCTGGATGCCATTCGCAGAGTACGCAGTTGACTATCCCGTTCTTTTTGCCAGGGTGAGCGGCGCTCCAGGAAATCAGAGCGCGTCGGCGTAGAGTGGATTGGGAACCAGCTCGCCATCCACAAGAATTTCCTTGTCCCACGGCAGAATGATCGTGCTCTCGGTGGCGATAGCATGGAAATCGGGTGCATACGCGCCGGTCTGAAACGCGACCGCCGTTTTGATCTCGGTGGCGCCCGCGTCCGTCACCGCCGAGATCGCGAGACGAATCGTGTCGCCCGAGTCGCACGTCTCGTCCACGATCAGCACGCGCCGGCCGCGCACTTCTTTCGGCGCGCTTCCGAAAACGGCTGGCGTCTCGCGCGCCAGATTCGATCCGAACTTCCGGCTCACGACGAGCGAGTGAAACTCTCTGGCCATGATTGCCGCGATCACGGCGCCGGGAATAACTCCAGCCGTCGCGATCCCGATTACGATCTCGGGGTCATAGGCTCGCGCGACCTTGAGGGCGAGTCCGCGAGACAGCTCGCCGAAAAACGGCCATTCGATTTCGAGCACGCCTTTCGCAAGGTCAACGGTGCGTTTACGGGGTGACATTTACCTCTCAAAGTGTTCGGGGAAAAGCAGTTAGAGTTAAGCTAGCCCTCTCACATCCTAGTCGGTAGATTCGACCAAATGTCATTCTGGGACCGCCTTACCGGCGGAAAGCCGAAACCGGTACACCGCGAGAACCTCGACTACCTGAACGAGGCTCTCGCGCTCGAGCGTCAGGGCGACTACGATGCCGCTCTGACGTCCTACCGGCTTGCCCTCCGGCAAAAGCCCAACAATCACAAGGTCCTCCAGAACATGGCGATCGCGTACTCGAAGCTCGGACTGCTCGACGAAGCTGTCCGCTGCTATCGTCGCGCGCTTGCCATCGAGCCCAAGCTTTCCGGCGCGCACTATGGCCTCGCGTTCCTCCTGCTCCGACGCGGCGAAGTTGCCGACGCCGCGTTCCATCTCGAGGCATTCCTGATGGATCCACCCAAGAGCGCTGAAGCCGAGCGGTGGGTGAAGCACGCGCAGAAAACGCTGGACGAAATGAAAGCCTCCGAACCCCCGCCGGAATCACCAGCCCAGGGTCAGCGTCTCAAAACCAGCGAGTACCCGGGGATTATCGAATAGATGGGAGCTGTCCTCGCTGTCGTAAGCCAGAAGGGAGGAGTTGGCAAAACCACAACCGCAGTAAATCTCGCCGCAGCGTTTGCGCGCCGCGGAATGAAGACGCTGCTCATTGACGTCGATCCGCAGGGATCGGTGCGATATGGAGCCGGACTCCAGCGCGGACATCCCACCGCCGGCTTCGCCGACTACCTCAACGGCGAGCGGACTCTCCGCGAAATCATTCTGCCCACTGCCCTTCCCTGGCTGCGGGTGATCCTTGCCGGCTCGGTCGCCGACGAGGCGGATCACGCGATCTACTCGCAGCTGGTGCAGGAGACGGACATCCTCCAGGATCTGCTTCAGATGGCCGAGCAGCGGTGCCAGGTCGTGGTCGTCGATACGCCGCCCGGCCTCGGCTCGATAACGCGAAAAGTGCTCGGCGGCAGCGAGCACGTGATCGTGCCGCTCCAGTGCGAGCCGCTCGCGCTTCAAACGACCCCGCAGATTCTTCGCGCGATTCAGGACATCGTGGCCGTGAACGAGCGTCTTACGCTCGATGGAATCCTCCTCACGATGTATGAGCCGAACAATCCGGCCAGTGACCGGGTAGTGGACTATGTGAGAAGACACCTGCCATCCAACATCGTGTTCGACGTTTTGATCCCACGCACCTCCGCTACCGCCGACGCATTTGCGGCGGGCCAGCCGGTGGTGGTACGGACTCCGGCGGACGCCGCGTCACAGGCCTACGTCAACCTCGCGACGCTGCTCGCTGACCGGCTGGTATGACTCGACCGCGCCGATCCCTTGCGCTCGTCTCGGCGCTCGCGTTCATCGCGGTGGCCGCGCTCGCGTGCGGAGACGTCAGCGGCGGCTCGAGCTCCGTTCTCTCGATACAGTTCGATTCTCTGGGTGCGCCATCCGTAGTCGTTGGCGACTCACTGCGCGACACGACGGGCGCTCTCGTGCGGCCCATTGTGCACGCCTACAACTTCAGCGGCGGCGAGATCTTGCCGTCACCCGTGTGGTTTCAGTCCCCCGATTCGGGAGTCAGCGTGGACAGCGCAACGGGAATCGTCGTGGGCGACAGTCTCCGCACGGGCGCCAGAATAATTGCGACGGTCGGAGGCCTCCAGGCGGTCCAGAAAGTGGACGTGACGCTTCGACCCGATCTCATTGTGGCGGTCGACAGTTTGGATTCTCTTACCTACTCGCTGATCGACAGCACGAAGAATTTTTCGCCGACGCTCACGGTCAAGGTGAGACACGGCGTGCTCCCGAACGACAGCGCGGTCAGATCGTACATCGTAAGCTTCAGTATCGTGTCCGAGAGCGATTCGAACCTCGCGCAGCTCGTCAATGAGGGCAGACGTCGCTCGGTGATCGACACGACTGACGCCAATGGATTGGCGGGAAGGGCGATCTATCTTAGACCGGCGCTGATCACATCGGTCTCGGGCGTGGATTCCATAGTCGTAAAGGCGAGCGCCAGATATCGTGGCGTGCTGGTGACTGGCAGTCCCGTGCGACTCGTTCTTAAAGTGAAGCCCGCGGGCAGTTAGTCGGAGAACTCAGGATGCGGTCGGCGGGCTAACCGGAAAATCCCGAAGGAGGACAAACGTGATGGAAGCACGAGGCGGTCCGCGTCCCGAACCGGGAACGCTGAACAAGCTTTTCTTCGACGCGATCTCGCAGTACAACCGTCCCGACGCGCTTCAGGTGAAGGCGGGCGGCGCGTACAAGCCCATCTCCCACGGCGAGGTTTCGCTGCGCGTTCGGCGCGCGGCGCTCGGATTGCGCTCACTTGGCGTAAAGCGCGGAGATCGAGTGGCGATCCTCTCGGAAAATCGCCCTGAGTGGGCGATCGCCGATTTCGCCAGCATTACAACCGGCCTTACCGACGTCCCCATCTATCCGACACTTCCGGCGGATCAGATCGCGTACATGCTCAAGGACTCGGGATCCGTCGCGATTTTCGTCTCGAACAAGGTACAGGCCGAAAAAATAAAGCAGATCCGCGGTGTGCTGCCCGCGCTCAAGACGGTAATCGGCTTCGACGAGATTCCCGGACTGACCGACATGTCGATCGCTGAGCTCGAGAAGCGCGGCGTCGCGGGCGAGACAGCCGAGGCGACCGCCCGCTACAAAAGTGAAGCGCTCGCCGTAAAACCCGACGATATCGCGACGATCATCTATACGTCGGGCACCACCGGCGACCCCAAGGGCGTGATGCTGAGCCACGACAACATCTACTCGAATGTGGCGGCGTCGAGGACGGCGATCCCCTTCGGTGGCCACGACGTCGCGCTCAGCTTTCTTCCGCTGTCGCACATCTTCGAGCGGATGGCCGGTCACTATCTGATGTGGGCGACGGGGACGTCGATAGCCTACGCGGAATCGATCGATACCGTACCGGCCAACATGCAGGAGGTACGTCCGACGCTGGTGCTTTCGGTTCCGCGCCTTTATGAGAAGATGTACGCGCGCGTTCTCGAGACCGCTCTCACCGGTGGCTTTCTCAAGAGGAAGATTTTCTTCTGGGGACGCGACGTCGCCGACCGGTGGGCGACGGAGAAGCTGTCCGGAAAGGAGCCAGGTGGACTCATTGCCCAGCAGTACGCGATCGCGCAGACGCTCGTCTTCTCCAAGCTCAAGACGCGGACCGGCGGCCGGCTACGCTACTTCGTCTCCGGCGGCGCCCCTCTCGCCCCCGAGATCAACAAGTTCTTTTTCGCGGCGGGACTGGAGATTCTCGAGGGCTACGGCCTGACGGAGACGTCGCCAGTGATCGCCGTCAACACACCGTCGAACTTTCGCATCGGCACGGTTGGCAAGATGATCGACGGTGTTGAAGTGAAGATCGCCGGTGATGGGGAGATCCTCACCCGCGGACCGCATGTGATGAAGGGCTATTACAACAAGCCCGACGCGACGCGCGAAGCCATCGACCCGGAGGGTTGGTTTCACACCGGAGACATCGGCGAGCTGCGCGACGGTTTTCTGGCCATCACCGATCGCAAGAAGGACATTATCGTCACCGCCGGCGGAAAGAACATCGCGCCCCAGCCGCTCGAGAACAAAGTCAAAACCAACAAGTACGTCGCGCAGGCCGTCATGCTCGGCGACAAGCGCAAATTCCCGTCGATGCTGATCGTCCCGAACTTCGACAACCTCGAGAAGTGGGCGAAGCGGCACAACATCATCTGGACCGACCGCGCGCAGCTGCTCCGCATGCCGAGCATCCACGCCAAGATCGAGCAGGAAGTGAATAGAGAGCTGATCGGCGCCGCTCACTTCGAGGTGCCGAAGAAGATCGGGCTGGTGGAGCACGATTTCTCGATCGAGCGGGGCGAGCTTACGCCGACACAAAAGGTCAAGCGGCGCGCGATCGACAAGAACTACAAAGCGCTGATCGATTCCCTTTACGCTGAGGCCGAGCGCAGCGGCATCACCGATTCGCACGCCGTATTGGGATGACCTCGGGCGCCTTCTGGGCCACCCAATATTTGTCGTCGTGAGCCACAACCGAAAGTGCTGGCGGTACGGCGAAGCTCGCGGGTCCGACAACTCGCCCTCCAGGCCGCACGACTCTCGCCGCCGAGTCAGCGATCCCGACGGGGAACCACCCGTCGAGCGCCACGCCCAGGACAGATCCGGTCGCGAGCGGAATCTCTGACGCCACTCTCAGGAGTCCAACGCGCTCCGATTCTTTCACCTCGCTGGGCGCGTTGAGCGCGAGCACTCGTACCTCGGTCATCTCGCTCAGCTCCTGAGCGGCGTATGCCCACAATCCGCCGAGAACGACCGTCGCGCCCGCTTCGGTAGCGTCGAGGTAGGCACCAGCGCGCGTCGCCAGCTCCTCGCGGCTGTGCTCACTCGCCCGACGCTCGGCCTCACACGACGGCAGCGCGACACCGTCGCTGAAATCTCCCACTCCCTCCCGAATCCAGTACCCGGCGGCGCAGGTCGGACAACCCAGCTTGCCTTCCTGTACGAACCGGTGGGAGATCGTTTTGAAGGCAGCCACGAGCCATGTCTCGTCGTGCGGCTTGGTGCAGCGCAGCAGGTCGATGAGCTCGATGAACACGGAGCGCGCTAGCTGTGCGAGAGGCGAAGCTCGTCGATGTTGACTCTGTCCGGCTGCGTCAGCGCGAACATCACGGCGCTGACGACATCAGCGGGATCGAGCATCGGGCGCTTGTCGTGGGGCTTGCCGAGCGGGTCGGTGAGGGTGACCGTATCCCAGATCTCGGTATCCGTAGCGGCGGGCGAGATGAGCGTCGCCCGCACCCCGGTGCCCTGCAGCTCCGCGCGGAGGACTTCATGGACCGCGCGTCCACCGAACTTTGCCGCCGAGTACGCGCCGTTGCCCGTGTAAGCCGTCCGGTCGGCGATGGACCCAATCGTCACGATGTGCCCCTTTTTTCTTTTTTTCATGTCGCCGAGAAATGCGCGAAGGAAAAGAAAGGGCGCGACGAGATTGGTGTTGATCGTATCAATGAAGAACTGGGTGTCCGTTTCCTCGATCGCCGCGACGCCGAAAATTCCCGCGTTGTTGACGAGGATATCGGGCGCGCCGCCGAGCTCGCTTACGATTCGTTTGGCCGCTCGTTCGACGCCCGCTGGATTGGTAATGTCGCAGGCGATGGGGATCGAGCCTTTGATCGACTGTGCGCGCTCATTCAGCTTGGCCTCATTGCGCGCGATGATGACGATGCGCACGCCCGCCCCGGACAGCGCCGATGCGATGCCGGCGCCGATGCCGCGGGACGCGCCGGTGACCACCGCGGTGCGACCGTCAAGTGCGATCAACTGGATCCGTTATGCGCGAGGCGCAGGAACTCGTCGCGTGTCTTCGGGTCTTCGCGGAACGCCCCACGCAGCGCGGAGGTGATCGTCTTCGAGTTCTGCTTCTGAACGCCGCGCATCATCATGCACAGGTGATACGCTTCGACCACCACTCCCACCCCCGCGGGGTTGAGCACTCGGCACAGCCCTTCGGCTATCTGCTCCGTGAGCCGCTCCTGCACCTGGAGCCGCTGGGCGTAGACGTCCACTATCCGCGGAATCTTGGAGAGGCCGACGATCTTCCCGTTCGGGATATACGCCACGTGGGCTTTGCCGAAGAATGGCAGCATGTGGTGCTCGCACATCGAGTAGAGCTCGATGTCGCGCACCATGATCATGTTGTCGTGCTCTTCCTTGAAGATCCCTTCGCCGACGACCTCTTCCGCGGATGAGCCGTAGCCCTGCGTCATCCACTTGAGGGACTCGGCGACGCGTGAGGGAGTTCTGATCAGGCCTTCACGACCTGGATCCTCGCCCAGCAGCTCGAGCTCGCGACGGACGAGCTCCTCGAACTCCTTATCTTCCGCTGTATTCGACATAGTTGTTTTCGGTCTCCCAGAGGACGAGCTTGACGAGCTTGCCCGGCGCGACCTTGGGAGCGAGGATCTTCCAGAACGCGGTCACGATGTTCTCGGATGTCGGGTTGACATCGCGCATGAAGGGAACGTCGAGGTTGAAGTTCTTGTGGTCGACGACGTCGACGATCTCCTTCTCGACGATCTTCTTCAGCTGGGACAGGTCGCACACGTAGCCGGTCTTTGGATCGATGTCGCCTTCGACGGAAACGTCGAGCGTATAGTTGTGCCCGTGCCAGTTGGGGTTGTTGCACTTCCCGAACAGCTGCACGTTCTCGGCGTCGGAGAGGGCGGGGTTATGAACCCGGTGGGCCGCGTTGAAGCGCAGGCGGCGGGTGACTGTTACGCGTGGCATGTTTAGGGTAAGATACCCGAAGCAGCGAAGCTCCGCCTCCCTTCGGACTGTTCTGATGACCAAAGCTCCGCCGGTTATCCGGCGGAGCTTCGGTGAAAATGGGACGGAGAGGTTTTTTGAAGCCCGGTCGAATTTTTGAGGTCCTCACCCTGCCTACCGTCTTCCCCGCACTGGGGCATGACGTCAGCATGGTTTATTGAACCCACTCGAAGGACTTGTTGGCTCAAAAAGTGAGTTCTCCGCCCCAACGATGGTGCCGAAAATTCTTTTTGTTGCTGCCGCGCTACAGACTGTTTCAACATACAGGTCGTCACACCAGAGGTCAACGATTTCTCCCATGGATTTAGGCATAATTGCAGCACTGGCGATGCTCGTCATCTGGGCCGTAGTGGCGTTCACGACTTCGGCGCCGGGATGGATCCACATTCTCCTGACGATGGGGATGGCTCTTCTCATCTACCGGATCGTGGTTCGTGGCACCCGCGGCGTGGCACCCGGCCGGAAGTCCGACGGTCAGCCTCGGAGTTGATGGATAGCGACGGGTCGTACTCGTACGAGGGCGAAGGTTCCGCGACCGCTGTAGCCGAGCAGCCGCTGGCGCTCTCGGCCGACAAGAAGAAGCCGGTGCTGGTAACGGGTGCAGCCGGTCTGGTCGGCACCCACACATGCCGGGAGCTGACAAAGAGCGGCTGGCAGGTGAGGGCGCTCGTCAGAGATCCAGCGCGGGCGGCGATGGCGCTCGGGCAGCTGCCCGTGGAATTCCGCGTCGGCGACGCGCGCGATGCGACGACTCTCCGTAGCTCGCTCAGCGGATGCGGCGCAGTCGTTCACCTCGCCGCGATCGCGATCGAGAAGAAGGGCGATACCTACCGCGAATCGAACACCGCGACTACGGAACGGCTCATCTCCGCGGCACGCGTCGAGAACGTGGATCGGATCATCTTCATGTCGCAGAACTGCGCCGACAGCATGTCGCCGTATGCGTTCCTGCGCAGCAAGGGCGTGGCGCAGGACTCGATCAAGTCGAGCGGACTTGCGTGGACAGTACTACGCCCCTCGGTGATATTCGGACCGCAGGATCAGTTCGTGAACGTGCTGGGCCGGCTGATCAAGCTGACCCCGAAGATTTTCCCGCTGCCGGGCGGGGGAAAGGCGCGGTTCCAGCCGATCGCCGCCGACGATGTCGCGCGCGTGATTCGCATGTCGCTCGAGAAGAAGGCGACGGTCAGTCAGACCTACGACCTGGGGGGCGCGGTGCCGCTCACGCTGCGTGAGATGACCGAGCGGATACTCGCGGCAATGGGAACCACTAGAAAGCTCGTCGCGGTTCCGGTGAGCATGCTTCGGCCGATGGTGGCGCTCGCGCAACGGCTCCTTCCAAATCCGCCGGTGACCTCCAGCCTGCTCGACCTGCTCGCGCTCAACAACACCGTCGCGAACAACGCCCTCACGGAATTCTTCAAGATCGTGCCCGTGCCCTTCGCCGCCGACGAGCTGCAATATCTCCGGCGAATCACGGTGAGAAACGCGTTCAGGTCACTGTTCGAGCGGGCGTAGCCGCGCGCAGCGTGAGAATTTCACCGTGCATCGACTTCCCCTGTGAGAGATTGAAGGATCACTTCCCTGGAGTGTTGAGCGAGGCGGTGTGAGCGGGCGCTCGCTCCGCGTTGGGAGCGCGGTTATACGCGTCCGAGCCGCCCGGCGGAATGCTCAGATACTTCCATTCCGATCCGCGAAGCGACTTCGCGATGTAGACGATCTGTCCGACGTGATACGCAAGATGCGAGAGTGAGCGATGCAGCGCCTCGTGCACCAGCAGAGGCTGCTGGCGAATCGTCACCGTGCGTCCGAGATCATCGTCGGAGAGACTGCTGAGCGCATCGAGCAGCACCCCCCACCCTCCATCCCACACCTCGAGCAGCTCGGCTCGCGTGACTGAGCGCTTTCGAAATTCCTCTTCGCGCTTCCGCCATGGCTTTTCGCCGTCGCTCGACAGGAACTCGGTAAACCGCGAGCGGAGATTCCCGCCGATGTGCCAGCAGATGACTGCAATGGAGTTCCCGACGCTCGGACCATCGCGCGTGAGATCATCGTCACCAAGCTGCGCGATCGCCGATTCCGCCAGCGTCCTGTAGCGCACGTATTCAGCGCGAATCGACTCGACGAAAGTTGTCATGAATCAGGAGTATTGGGAGCAATCGTGTACTCGCTCTGCACGAGACCGCTCTGGTAGGTGCGCGTTCTCACGTGCTCGAGGCGGATGTCGTGCGGAACGGGCCCGAACAGCGGAATGCCGCTCCCGAGGAGAACGGGCACGTGTGTGACCGTCAGCTGCTGGATCAGGCCGGCGGCGAGGAAACGCTGGATGGTCAGACCACCGTCGATGTAGAGGTGTTGCAGGCCGCGCGCGGAGAGCCAGCCAACGATCTCGCCTGGCGTGCCGGCGATGAACTCGCACGTTGAGCCAGCTGGTGCGACGAGCTCCGACGGTTTGGTGGTGAGCACCACGACGAGCTTGTCCCCATAAGGCCAGGGATCGAAGGTCGCCGCGGTTTCGAAAGTCTTGCGTCCGATGACGAGCGCGTCGACGGAGGCGAAGAACTCATTGTACCCGTGATCCTCGCCGCCGCCGGCCGGCAGCCAGTCCAGGCCGCCGTCCTGCCGAGCGATGAAACCATCGACGCTTGTCGCGATGAATACCGATGCTTTCATCACTGAATTCTAGCGCTGCGCCAGCACCTCACCCAGTG
>JBBQFZ010000055.1:0-16442 GCA_038322455.1 Gemmatimonadales bacterium
GACAGCTCAGTCGCCGGCGTCTTTGTGTTATGCGACTCGTATGTCTCTGACGCCGAGTTCCTGGCGTACGCCCCAACGAGGCGCGCAACCCGCCCCGAAGCGGGGCTTCACGCTGGTGCGCGAGGTCGCATTACCTGGTCCGGCGAACCGGTTCGACTACCAGAGTGTCGAAGCCGGGTCGGGAAGGATCTACATGAATCACATGAATGCCGGGCGCACGATTGTCTTCGATGCGAACAGAGGCAAGGTGATCACCGAGATCATGGGCGTGCCGCGCGCGACGGGAGTCCTCGCCGTTCCTTCACACCACCAGATCTACGTCTCGGCGGCGGGGGCACACGAGGTTGCGGTCATTGACGATCGGACGCTCAAGATCATCTCGCGAATTGGAGGAATCGAGTTTCCGGATGGTATCGCATACGCGCCCGAGGCCGATAAGGTATTCGTGTCCGATGAATCAGGTGGCGCGGACGTCGTGATCGACCCCAGGACAATGACAAAACGCTCGACGATCGAGCTGGGTGGCGATGCGGGAAATACCCATTACGACTCGGTTTCGCACTGCATTCTGGTGGCAGTGCAAACAAGGAATCAGCTGGTGGCGATTGACCCGGCAAGCGAGCATATCGCTCAGCGCTACGAGCTGCCACTCTCGGACCATCCGCACGGATTCGCCCTCGATGAGGACGGACGACTCGCGTTCATTACCTCCGAGGGAAACCCAATGCTCCAGGTGGTCGATCTGCGGACGATGCAAGTGATTCAACAATTCAGTGTCGCCGACGATCCGGATGTCCTCGCGTGGGACGCCGGATGGCGACGATTGTACGTGGCGGCCGAGTCTGGGGTGGTCGCTGGCTATTGGCTCGACGGCAAGACATTGCGGCTGTTGGGGGAAATCAGGGCGCAGCGCGCGCACACCGTATCGGTTGATCCTCGCACCCATCTCGTGTACGTCCCGCTCGAGAATGTCGGCGGTCATCCCGTGTTGCGGATCTTCGAGCCGACGAAGTGATGGCTCGGGGTACGAGGTACCAAAACGAAGGGCCGGCGGACTTCGCCGGCCCCCCGACCTGCCGTCTGCGGCGAGGCAGCCGTCAGGATTTTCTTGATAACGGGTACCAGGTACCCGTTACCCGGTACCTGATCTAAAACGTGTAGCCGATGCTGGTGATGACCTGAAGATTGTTTGTCGTCCGGTTCTTTCCCGCGGTGCTCGTATGATTGGCGAAGATGATGAGATCCTTTGCCTCGCCCCGCAGTTGGAACCGATTCAGGATCTGCGCACGCAAGCCTCCGCCCGGCGCCAGCGCGAATCGCGTCGATCCGCCCGTCGCCAGACCGGTGTTCGTCCCCGCCACGTTGAGCCTGATCGCGCTCCCGCCAACGAGGATGTAAGGATCGAAGAAGCCGATGAGCGGCTTGTCGGCGAAGTGAATGTCGGCGTCGGCGCCGTACTGGTGCAGCGTCACTCCGGAAGTTCCCTGCGACGGTGTAGTCAGCGCGACCAGTCCCAGCGTCGTCTTTCCAATGAGATTGTTCGCGGGTCCGGAGAACGGCGCGAGGTTGAGCCACAGGCGACCACCATATCCTTGTAGCGACACACGATTTCCGCCAGGCCCTACATCGAGGCTCGTGTAGGCATAAAGCGGCTCGAGCGCTCCGAACTGCCGGTGAGGTCCGAGCGCCTGGCCAGCAGCGGTACTCGTCGCGATTACCGCGAGCGATGACAGCAGTGAGAACGTTGTGGGTGCTTTCATTTATTTTCTCCTCGTCGCGCGTCGCGACGGGATTGTGTGAGTGTTGGCATTGATTTCTCTACGCGCGCGTCGCGAGGAATGGAGCGACGATGTTCAGCACCTGGCCGCTCGTGAGCGGTTCGTCGAACGCTTCCGACATGCTGTTGCCGTGTCCCGGCTGCGCCAGAATGAAGTGGAATTTATTGGCGTCGCCGTTGTAGATCGGCTGGGTGATGCCGGGAAGATTTCCCCGTGAATCTTCGGTGATCCAGCTCTTCTGCTGCCGGATGCGCCGCACCTGCGATGCGTGACGTGCCTCGACCGAGTGAATCTGGAGCGCCGCCTGGAGCACCGTCTTGTTGCTCATGAGATTGGCAGCCTGACCCTTGTACGCGCGGGCGCCCGTGTCCTCGAACGCCTGCGCGACCGCGGCGAACGTCACCGGATTCGAGAAGACATCGGCGAACGGCCCGTTCTTCTTGCCCATTCCGCCCGTGTAGTCGAACGCCGGCTTCGAGATCTGCTGAGAGCCGAGCACCTGTCGCAGAAATGCGACGTGCGCGACCTCGTGTTTGCGGATCTGGTCAAACTGGGCCCGCACGTCGGCGGGCAGCAGTCCCTGGGTTCCGACTCCGGTCTCATAGAATTCCGCCTCGAGGTACTCGAGCGTGAGCGCGAAATTCAGCACGTCGGCTATGTCATATGGCAGGGCGCGCGCTTCGATCCGACGCTCGGACGCGTCAAATAGTGATCTTGGTTTCATTGGTTTCTCCTAGAGACCGGCGATGACGAGACGTGATTTGAAGAACGGCTGAACCATCGACAGCACCTCGAGTGGCTCGAGTGCGCGGTCGCGACCCGTTGCGTCCACAACATCGTCGCCGGCAAAGTCGCGTGAGCCGGGATTGATCATGTCGCGCAGGGTTGCGGCGTGGCGCGCCTCCACCGACACGATCTTGCCCGCAATCGTCAGAAACTCGGCGAGCTTGAGGCGCTTGCCGGCCCCGTTGTAGCCGGCGACTCCGGTGTCCTCGAAGATCTTCGCCTGCGCCAGCACGGTGTCTCGGCGCGTGAAGTCGATGGAGCTGAGATCGATCTCCGGGACTTTTATGCGAAGGACGCCTAGCGCCCGCTTGAAGAAGCGGCGGTGCTGCACCTCGTGGGCGCCGATGTCGCGCAGAATCTCGAACTCACCTGGCTTCAAATCTCTCGGCGGCGACTTGACGATGGTCTGATAGAACTTCGCCTCGAGCGACTCTACCGCGTACGCGTAGTTGAGAACGCCGAAGTCGTCGCCGAAGTCGAGCTTGGGTTTCCCGATGGCGCCGAGTACGTGGCACCCTGAAAGCGCGGACGGAATCGCGACGATCGCGACCCCCGCGGCGGTGCGCTGCAGAAACTGCCGGCGTGAAGACGGCCCCGACAAAGTGCCCGCCCAGTCATCCGACTGAGTTTGTTTTTCCATTTTCCTCCCCTGTGCGAGCCGACCATTCTGACCGGCACCGCGACGCATATCGAGACGCGGGCCACCGCGTGCCAAATGCGGTGCGGGGAGGTGAATTCAATGTGTTTGTTGCAGCAGACGCGGGTCCCTGCGATGCACTGGTGCTAAAACCGGTAGCCGGTACCTACTTGTCGAAGAACCAGCTCATCATCGCGCGGTTGAGCGGCTTGGCCTGCGCGTTCTCGACGTACGACTCAGTCGTTGTATCGGTTCCCGCGATTGGGTAGACCGACACGATCGCGAGAGGCATCTGGACTTTCTTGTCGCGCGCCACGATCGCTGTGGCGACCGCGAGCCCACCGCCCGCGCTCGGATGAGTGGCGAACCGCGTGCAGAACGAAGGCCGAAGGCCGTTTCACCGTTGCCCGCCGTCACAATTGAGCGTTTCCATGCAGCAGTTCGCGCTACTTGTATGTGACTGCTGCATTTTGCGCAGCACGTACTTGTGTTTGTCCGGCGCCAGACGGAGAACGGCATGACCCTTCCTATAGAGAACGGCATGGCCGCCCCCAGAAGGAGCTTCATTGCCAGCACGCTACAGAAGCGTATCGAACAGTCTCTCCGAACTCGTGCACTTGCCCCGGGCGACCGTCTGCCGAGTACGCGAGAGGTGGGCAACGAGTTCGACATCGACCCTCGCGTCGCGCTCGCGGCCTACCAGGCTCTCGCCGACGAAGGTCTTGTCGTTCTCCGGCCTCGTTCCGGCGTCTTCGTCGCTCCTGCGAGCGTCCTCACCGAAGAGCGCCCGCCATCGGCCGAGTTCCTCGCAGATACGCTGGTGGCGGGGATCGTTCGGGGTTACCCAATGCTCCGCTTTACCGACGATTTGAGACTCGCGGCCCTCGGCCGGAGACTTCGCGCCACAGTGATCGCGCCCACGGTCGATCAGGGGTTCGGATTGTCCCGGGAGCTGAAGGCGGATTACGGCTTGGAAACTACGACATTGTTGTCCGAGCAGATCGTGACGGGCAGTGTCGTTCAGTCAGCGCTCCAGCGCACACACCTCGTCGTGACCACGCACGCGCTTCGGACCGAAGTATCTACGCTCGCCGCGAAACTCGGCAAGCCGGTAATCGTCGCGGACGTTCGTCCTCCTTTCGTGGAGAACGAATGGAAGACCATCCTTCGATCGGGCCGGGTATATGTAATTGCCGTCGATCCGCGATTTCTGCACCTCATGCAGGGATATCTCGAGAAGGTGATGGACCTGCGGAACGTGCGAATGCTGCTTGCGGGCAAGGACGATGTGAATGCGATCCCACCCTTGGCTTCCACTTACGTCACCGAGGCAGCTCGCCAGAAGCTCGGTAAGTCGCGGATCCCAGGACGTTTGATCGCGCCGCCAAGGATACTGGCTGAGAACTGCGTGCGCGCGATCGTGAGCTTCATCGTTGACATCAACATGCGGCATGCCGCATCATAGGCTGGACCCTAACGTGTGCTCGTTGCGTTTCCGCGCCAACCTCCCGTGGGGTTCATTTGTTGCATTCAGATAGGACAGTTCCGCGTTTCGATCAAACCTTCAGCCCTTTCGGCAGCAAGTAAATGCGCGCAAATCAGAGCACTTCGAGCGTTCGAGAAATCCCACCCCTTCATCTTACCCTCAACGCGATCGAAATCGCCGATAGGTCGGCGCCCGTCACAGGGCTGACTCCGGCCACCGTTGCGAATCGAGAGACGATCGCGCTCCGCCGGATTGCCGCGAAGACGGGCGAAGAACCATATGCTGTCTTGCAGGGTCTGCTATCCGCGGCGGTGGAACTGTGCGGAGGCGGTGCGAATACGAGTACGGCCGGTGTGAGTCTGCTCGAGGCTGCTCCAGATGGTGGACAGCAATTCAGGTGGGTGGCGCTCTCCGGATGTCTGGCCGCTCACGTCGGAGGCACCACGCCGCGCAGTTTCAGCCCATGCGGAGAATGTCTCGACAAGGGGGAGCCGATCATCATCTCCCGTCCCGACCTGAAGTTCGAGTATTTCCAGTCAGCGGGCCTGGAGTTCACGGAAGGTCTGATCCTTCCGTTCGGAACGGAGCTTGGTGCCGCTCCGCTGGGGACGATTTGGGTCGTATCACACCCGCCGCGCAGGCATCACTTTGACAAGGAAGACGTGCGCGTGATGGAGAGTCTCGCCTCTTTTACCGCCGCTGCATATTCGTTGGCAATCGCGCGGGACAAGGCCGACGGCATGAAACGCGAGCATCAGGAAGCGGTCGCGGCCGTGACACAGGACATGAGAACCCCGCTCGACACCATCGCCGGCTCTCTTTACCTGCTGACCCTGGAGACTCAGGGGACTCTCACGCCGGGTCAGGTAGAACACCTGGCGAGAATTCAGACGGCCGTCAGGTCGCTGCAGGCCGGTGTCGATGGGTTGTCAGTGTCAGCGGAATCAGGCGAGCGTCTCGCCGCCACCGCGAGTCGAGCCGAATTCAAGGCACCAGTAAACGAGCTGGCTCGCTAGCGCGTGATCGCGGCGCCTGATACCGTCCGCGCCCTTAGCCACCGCTTCCTCGGCTTCGCCTAGAATCGCGTCGACTGCCTGAACGACGCGATTGATAGTGGTGCCGCTCGCCCGCTCGGCGAACACGTAGGCGCACACGGCATCTCTCAGCGTTATGCGTTCGCCCGTCGCGTCGTCGGTCCGCTCGGTGAGAATCTTGTTCAGCTCGGCAAGCAGCTTCTGATATTGCTGTTCCGTTTTATCCGACAAGATCGCGCCTGGCGTTCACCCTTTCTCTTTTCTGAAAAACTCCTCGATACACCAGGTAGTGATCCTCTCACGCAGATCGGCGCTGGTCCAATCAGACAGGGGACGCGGATCCGGCACGAAGCTCCGATTGTCGATCACCGTCTTGAGCGCGATGAGAACACGCTCCGGCGTGGTCCCGAGATCCCGGAGAGCTACCGTAAAGCCCGCGACGGCAAGCCGAAGTCGCTTCATCGATCCGGCGTCTCTTTCTGCCGCGCCCTCGAGCGCCCTTCGGACACTCTCAGCGAGTTCGCTCTCGGCAATGGCCAGCTGCACCTCACGCTCGTCGCGGCGCAAATCGGTGACAAAAACCCCAGGCATCTTCTCGGTCATAGACGTGGACGCTGAATACGGCGTCGCCAGGAGCGCCAAAGTGCTGTCCTTCGTGAATGCCGACAGCTGGAGCGCGGGCTGGTGAACTAATCCCGCGCGAGCGGTGATGCTGTTCTCTTGTAATAATCAATCGTGGGCCAGCAGCATCAACAGATGTCGGGGAGCGCGGTCAGACGTGTAGCAGATTGGTGAAATGCGTGCTGCTGCTGCATTGCAGGCACAACTATGACGTGAAGCCATACGCAGTTGCTGTTCTCCTTGCCGGTCCGAGCGGCAGTTGACCGCCGACGTGCAGCAGTCCGCAACAGAGCATCCGATCTGCTGCACTAGAATGCTGAAATGCCGCTCGTTGCGCCGAGTTTGGCACGCCCGGCCTCTCGAATGCCTTCTCTTCCAGCGAATGATTCCCGGCGGCATTACCTGGTACCGGGTTCCTGGTACCGGGTTCCTGACAAAAGTGTCCGCCAACACCTGTGCGGAATTCGGAGGAGAGATGGGCGAAAAGAACGTGATGGTGATATCGAGTGCTGAGCAGCTAATGGAAGGAAATACCCGGCGCAATTTCCTGAAGCTCGTGGGCCTGAGCGGCGCGGTAATCTTCCTGCCCAACGTGCTGACCAGCTGCAACAGTAGCAACAACGGCGACATTACCGGACCGCCCGGCACCGGCACCCCGGTGGTGATCGACTTTGCGAAGGGCGACACGGCGATCCTTCAGTTCGCCTACGCGCTCGAGCAGCTCGAAGCGGATTTCTACACGAAGGTGGTCGCAAACTTTTCCGGCGCCGGCTTCTCGTCGGGTGAGCAGACGCTTCTCACCGACGTCAAGTTCCACGAGGTCATTCACCGTGAGGCGCTCAAGGCCATCCTGGGCTCGGCGAACGATTTCACGGTTCACACCACCTACGGCGCGCTGAACTTCAAGGATCGAACCGCGGTTCTTGGTGCGGCGAAGACGTTCGAGGATCTCGGCGTGGCCGCCTACAACGGCGCGGCCCAGTACATCACGAGCACTGCGAATCTGCTCGTCGCAGGCAAGATCGTGTCGGTCGAAGCGCGGCATGCCGCAGCGATCCGCGACCTGATCACGCCCAAGGCGGGCGGAGCGTCGGGGGCAAACCCGGACAGCTTCGCGCCCAAGTCATTCGACGACGTGTTCAGCCCCGGCAAGGTGGTGGGAATGGCACAGGGCTTCGTGGTAGAGAAGCTGACCCCCAAAAATGCGCCGACGACGTTTGTCGAAGGCCCCAACGGCAATGGCCAGTAAGGAGCAATTGACAAATGACGACCCAGATAAAAACGCTTTTTGACACGATCGATCCTGAAATCCTCGAGACGGTCGAGACCCGCGGCGAAGAGATCGCCAACGGACGCAGCACCAACTCCAAGGTGATTGCCGCGCTCGCGTTGGGCTCGATCCCGGTCGCGTTCGCCGCGCTGGCGAAGGACGCGTACGGGCAGACGCCAACCGACGTGATCGACGTACTCCAGTTCGCACTCACGCTGGAGTACCTCGAGTCGGAGTTCTACAACCGCGGCGTCGGATCCGTTGGGCTCATCCCCGCGAGCGATCTGCCGATCTTCCAGACGATCCAGAAGCACGAGAACGATCACGTGACGGCGCTCAAGGCTTTCATCACGCAGCGCGGCGCAACGCCCGGTGCCAAGCCCAACTTCGACTTTACGGCGAAGGGCAACGTGCCCGGCTTCAACTTCTCGGTAGGACAGTACGCGACATTCCAGGTGCTGTCGCAGGCATTCGAGGACACGGGTGTCCGCGCGTACAAGGGGCAGGCGGGACGGCTGATCAACGACAAGCCCGCGCTCAACGCGGCCTTGAGCATCCACGCGGTCGAAGCGCGTCACGCATCAGAGATTCGACGGCTGCGCGGCAAGAAGGGCTGGATCAGCGGGGACAGTCGCGACGATCTACCCCTGTTCACCCAGCCGGTTTACGAGGGTGAGAACAACGCGAGCCAGGCGGGTATGGACATCACCGCACTAGGCAACGGCAATGGCGGTCCGACCGCCGTTACCGAAGCGTTCGACGAGCCTCTGACCAAGGACCAGGTGATCAAGATCGTGACGCCGTTTTTCGCGTAACGAGCGGGATAGGAAAAAGGCGGCTCGAAAGAGCCGCCTTTTTTCTTTAGCTTTGCCTGCATGAAGAGAATTCCTCTGGTCGCGCTTTGCGCGCTGCTGGCCGGCTGTGCCGCCGCCGCCGTCACTCGACCGACCGTCCAAACAATTTCGCCGCTGCCAGGCCTCACGCAGGCGGAGCCGGCTAGCGTCGGTATGGCTCCCGATCTCGGCGCCCGCCTGGATTCCATCGTCGCAGTCGCCATCGCACAGGGCGCTGCACCAGGCGTGGCGCTGGCCGTGGGGCGGTGGGGCAGGCTCGTTCACCTGCGCGGCTACGGCCGGATCGATGTCGCGCCCGACGCGCCCGCGGTTACCGACTCTACGATGTTCGACATGGCGTCGCTCACAAAAGTCGTAGCAACCACGACGGCCGCGATGATTCTCGAGGACGAGGGGAAGCTGAACCTCGACGCGCCCGTCCACGTCTATTTGCCGGAGCTCGACGCGCCGGAGAAGTCGGGAATCACCGTGCGGATGATCCTCACGCACAGCGGTGGCCTCGAGGCGTTCGCGGCTCTGTGGCGAGATTACCGCGGGCGCGTGGATTATCTGCGCCAGATCAATGCGCGTCCACTCTCCTATGCGCCCGGCGACAGCGTCATTTACAGTGACTGGGATTTCGTGCTCGCCGGGCTGATCATCGAGCGCATCACCGGCATGCGGCTCGACGATTTTCTGGCGAGCCGGGTATGGCAGCCGCTGCACATGAGCGACACGCGCTTCAATCCGCTTGCATCAGACCCAATCCCTGCTGACAGCGCGTGTACGGCAGCCTTTCGCGCCGACAATCCGCTGCTGGGTCGCATCGCGATGACGGAGATCGACACTATCTACCGGCACACGCACGTGCACGGCGTAGTACACGACGAGAACGCGTGCGCCCTGGGCGGCGTGGCCGGACACGCGGGACTCTTTGCGTCAGCGCGCGATGTCGCGGTGTTCTGTCAGATGCTGCTGAACGGCGGACAGTACGGCGGCGTGCGTCTCATTCAACCGACCACGATCGCCCGCTGGACAGCGCGGCAGACGTCGCACTCCAGCCGCGCCCTCGGCTGGGACACCCCATCAGCTCCGTCGAGCGCGGGTCGCTTCTTTTCGCCGCGTTCGTTTGGCCATACCGGCTTTACGGGTACGAGTATCTGGGTCGATCCAGAGCGCGGACTGTTCGTAGTGCTGCTGACGAATCGCGTTGATCCCACTCGCTCAAATACGCGACATGAAGCGCTGCGCAGGGATATCGCCGATGCAGTGCAGGCCGCGATTCTCGACGCGCCGCTGATTGCGTGGCGGTAGCTGGAAGCCCTCAGTACGCCTTTTCCAAAGCTCTCAACGACGAGTTAGGACTCTCGACTTCGATGATGAGTTTCTTGTATCTCTCATGATCCAGCTCCAGCACGATCGTTTTGTCGGGATCGTGAACGTCGTAGAAGACGATTCCACCGTTCTCGTAGAAAGTCCCGGCCGTCAGGATGCCCGGAACTGCCGTTCCAATCAGCTTTAATCCATGCCACCAACCCCGCGCGGCTTCAGTATCGATCTTCACCGAGCGAATGTGGGTGAGCGGGATCGTGAGGCGGCTCTTGAACGCCCACAGCTTGTCGATGCCCTCTACATCGAAATGGACGATACCGCCTTCTATTGTTATGTGAACCACGCCCGCTCCTGTAGAATCGCAATATGGAAGCTACACAATCCTCGGTCGTATCCTAAGGAGCCGTCGGCCTAGCGGGTGCGCAATAACAGCCCACTCGTCATCTTTGAGAGCCTTCAGACGCCTATCGCCCCTTGGGGGACAACACTTGACGCAGTTCGAGAACCTGCCCGCCCTCCAATGGGCACTATGGGCGCTCGCGATCATTGTCGGAGCGCTCATAGTGTCATTCCTGGTGCCGCCCCTCGTCGGCATCCTCCGCGACGCGCGCGCGAATCTCTCGGACATGCGCCGAATGGTTGCGACGTGGGTGAGAGGGATCGTCGTCCCGCTCTGGGACCATTTCTGGCTGCGCCGCGAGCGCGACCCGCGCGAGCCCGTGCTCGCGGGGCTCAATCGCGTAAACCAGGCCGCGCGTACTCTGGGCGTCGAGCAGGTCACGTTGCTTCGCCAGCTGGACGAGAGTCTGGAGAGTCACGTTCGACTACTGAGCCGAGCGATCACGCCGGACGCGGTGACGGACGTGGATAAAGAGCGCATGACCCGCGCACTGGTCTCGGGCGGAGTGCTCAAGCTTCTCTTTCTGGGACTCATCTCGGTCGCGGTCGGGCTCACCAACGCCGCGCTGCTCAACGTCTTCTTTCGCGAATTCCTCGGCACGCGATCACCCATTCCAACTCTCTTTCCAGAGCTCCAGATCGGACACGTCATCGCCGCACTGCTCTTTCTCCTCGAGCTGTCAACCGGCGTTCTCATCTACTGGTTCGGACCCGACGCGCACGACGACGTCGGCGACCTGAAGGTGCAGCACCGCTCCGCGCCGCACCGCGTGTATTACGCCGGTGCGTGGGGCGGCTTCGTGTTCTTCGCGCTCGTCGAGCTCGTTGCCTACGCGGTGCTGTCAGACCGGTTGTCGATTCCGACGCAGCTCCAGATCCCCACCACGAGCGTGATGTACCCGCTCATGCGCTACTTCTTCGCGACTTTCGGGCTCGCGCTTACCATTCTTCTCTCCGCACTGGGTCACGAGCTCGCGGAAACGTTCGCGCAGCGCAAGCGCGCGTCGGTCGAGCGCAGTCTCCTGCGGGCGATGGAAAAACGCGATGTGTCCATCGTTCGGAACGTCCAGCGCGTAAGGCAGGCAATGCAAGCGATCACCGAATTGGCGGGCGGACTTCCGAAAGCAGTGGCGACGTCGTTCCAGAACGAGCTGCAGCTGCTTCAGCCATTTCCGGGTGCTCCAGTTGCTCTCTACGGCGGGACCGTAAAAGTGCTGGCCTCGACCGATCCCACGGCCGCGTCGGCGTTCGAGATCGGAGGATTGCTGCCACCCGAGCTGCCGCCGATTCGCGACCGGATCCAGATAGTGGGTGATCTCGCCATCAACCTCACTTTGCTCGCCGTCCTCGGCGTCGTCACCTGGCTCACCGCGGGAGAGATCGTGCGATGGCTGACAACCGAGAGCAGTCCCGTTCCCATGGCGATGGCGCAGGCGACGGGACTCTTCGTGCCGGCGGGTGCGATCGCGCTCGGCTTTGCGGCGCGAAATGCGCTGTCACGTCTGAGATACGCTTCGCTGGTGGAGCAGACGCTGATAGAGCCGCGGGCGAAGCGCGTGTACGGGTTGCTGGTTGCTGCCGCTGCAGTAGGCGTATGTGTACTGCTGGGTACGCTAACCTTCGAAGTAGGCGTTCTGGGACAGGGCCTCTTTCTGAACGTCCTGCTGGGCCTCACTCAGGGCGCGGTACTGGTTGGACTTGGTGGCTTTCTGGACAGCGCGCTCGTCTCTCTAAGTGACGTGGTGTTGCTCCTCTGGATGGCCCTAATCCAGCTATTTGCGCTCCTTCTGGAGGCGGTCGCCTACGTCGTCACCGCTCTTCTGTGGCTGGTGGAATTCTTGCTTCGATTGATTGCTGTCCCGGGAGATGTTCTCAGATCTCCCCGGAGACGCGTGGGAGGAACGTGACCGATTCATCACGAGTTACAATGCTGGTTATTGCGGGCGTCGTGGTCGCGGGTGCGCTGTGGTTCGCGAATTCTTCATCGACCGGGGCGAGGCTCGCCGCGCCATCTACGGACTCAACCGCATCGACCACTCCGAGCGTCGCGCCGCCCTCGCCCGTAGATCCGGCCGCGGGTCGCGTCGACGATCGAACCGACCCGGTGAAGGCGGAATTCGTGTACCTTTTCGACGTCTCGACGTCCACGCATCCGGGAACGCCCGACGATCCATTCGCGCGCGCTGCGCGGACGCTTTACCCGACGATCGTCGCGCTCAAGCAGGACGAGAAGCTGCTTCCGCAACGACACCGCGTAGGAACGATCGGCGCGGCGAGCCTGATGCAGGAGCCGATGTGCGACATCAGGCTCGAGCCGGAAACTATCTTCGCGCGGCGCGATACTACGATCCCGAGCTCGCGAGTAAAGGCGTGCGCCGAGACGCTGAGCGCGCACGTGCCCGAGAAGGCGACTGACATCAGGGGCGCGCTGCATTTCGCGGCGCTCACACTGCACGGCGACCGGCCGATCGTGCGGGGGATCGTGTTGGCCACTGACTTGGAGGAAGCGTTACAGCCTGGTCAGGTGGGCGCGACGCCGGATCTGCGCGGGATATGCGTTGCCGCCTTCTCGATGGTAACGCCGGACGCGGTGGTGCGGCCCGATTCGTTGAGTCTGCGCGAGCAGCAGTGGACCGCGCAGCTCAAAGCTTGGGGGGCGTCACGGGTTCGAGTTCAATCCATACTCGGCTTTGATGCGGGGGATGTGGACGCGTTCTTTGCTTCCTGTCCCGCCAGTCGGGCTCCGTAAACCGCAAGGAACGCGATCCGGGATCTCAGAGGCATAGATCTCAGACCTGAGACAAAGTACGACACCTATTTGCACGGTTTCTGCTTAGGTTGAGAACGGACATTCCGCCTTCTGTAATCTCTCTGTAATCCTCGGTGCCGCGGGTCTCGAATGCGGCCGATTCTGGTTGCCGCAAAGTATGAACAAGTTGATTGCCCTCATGTGCGTCGCAGCTTCGATCGCTTGCGGCGGCCACACCGACGTCCACGCGCATTCCGCGCCGACGGCGGCGTCCAGCGTTCGAACACGCGTGAACATCTACGCGAATACGGGCGCGAACGAGCTCGCACCGGAAGCTGCCCGCGCCCGCCCGCTGGTCTACGTTCCGAACTCGCGCTCGGGCACCGTCAGCGTCATCGATCCCCACACGTATCAGGTCATTCGCACCTTCGCGACGGGGAAAGTGCCGCAGCACGTCGTGCCCTCGTACGACTTGAAGACGTTGTGGGTCGCCAATAACCGGAGCGGTAGCCTCACGCCCATCGATCCAACGACAGGCATCGAAGGAAAACCGGTGAGCGTCGACGATCCTTACAACCTCTACTTCACCCCCGACGGCAAGTACGCGATGGTGATCGCCGAAGCGCGCCGGCACATCGATTTCCGCGATCCGCAGACGATGAAGCTCGTACAAACCATGCCCGTGGCGTGCAACGGACTCGATCACGTGGAGTTCACGGCGGACAACCGCTACGCGATCGCGACGTGCGAGTTCTCGGGACAGGTGGTGAAGATCGACCTCGCGACGCGCTCGGTGGCAGGATACCTGACCCTCGACCCAGCTTCGTGGATCAATTTTGTACCGCCGCCAATAGTCCGTCTGTTGCGCCCCAGGCCACATCGAACGACGGGCTTTGCCGCGATGATGCGTGCGCCATCGATGCCGCAGGACATCCGCTCTTCGGCCGACGGATCGAAGTTCTACGTCGCGGACATGAAGAAGAACGGAGTCTACGTCGTGGACCCGGTGAAGTTCGAGCGAATCGATTTCATCCACACCGGCGTAGGTACGCACGGAATCTTCCCAAGCAGAGACGGAAAGTATCTCTACGTGACCAACCGCGGTTGGACCACGCTCGCGGCCGGTCACCATGGCCCGGGATCCATCTCGGTTCTCGATCCGGCGACGGACAGCGTCGTCGCCAACTGGCCGATTCCCGGCGGCGGCAGTCCCGACATGGGGAATGTCAGCGCCGACGGGAAGGAGCTCTGGGTCTCGGGGCGCTACGACGATGAGGTCTACGTCTTCGACACCAGGACGGGACAGCTGACTCACAGGATTCCCGTCGGGCACGAGCCACACGGGCTCGCGGTCTGGCCGGAGCCCGGTCGCTACTCGCTGGGGCACACCGGGAATATGCGGTGACGCTGATCCGGGTTTTTCGCGCATCTATTCGGTGGTCGGCGTTTCGAGTTTTTCCGGCTCTCTCACTCGCCGCATCTTCCCTCGGGGCCCAGCGGTCCGTGTACATCGAGGATCTCACCTGGCCAGAAGTGCAGCAGGCGATCTCCGCGGGCAAGACGAGCGCAATCATCTACGCCGGCAGCACCGAGCAGAATGGCCCGCACATGGCGATCGGCAAGCACAACTTCATTGCGCGCTGGGTCGCGGGCGCGATCGCGATCAAACTGGGAAACGCGCTGGTTTATCCAACGCTGCCATTTGCCATCACCGGCGATCTCACCCGAAAAACTGGACACATGAGATTTCCGGGCTCGGTGTCGTTGACCTCGCAGTCTTTCCGAGGTGTGGTTCACGACATCGCGATGAGTGCCGCGGATGCGGGATTCAAGAACGTTTTCCTCATGGGAGACCACGGCGACGGGCAGAACGAGCTGGCGTCCGTCGCGAAGGAGCTCGACGCTCAGTGGAGACCGCGCCAAGTTCGAGTTTTCTACATTCCCGACGTTTACGTCAAGGAAAAAGAGCAGGCTCGCGCTTATGCCGCCTCACATGGATTGCCCACCACCGATGTGCACGCGGGATTCGACGACACTTCGGAGCTGATGGCGCTCGACGCCCAGCACCGCTGGATCAGATCCGACAAGCTTGCCGCCAGCAAAGGACCGCGAACCGCCGTCACGGGCGTCGACGGAGATCCGACTAAGTCCTCCCCCGCGCTCGGCAAAATATTCCTTCAATACAAGATCGACGACGCCGTGGCCCAGATCGGCCGACTACAAGTGGCGCGATAATCCCGGGGAGAAACCCACTATGACCTACCCTCGTCTTGCCCTCGCATTTGCACTCACAGGGACCGCCCTTCTGTCGGCCTGTACAGCACAACAGCTTCCCGAACAGCCTCCCGTATGTAACGGGACCGGCATCTGCACAGATCAACGGGGAACGGTATGGGGGAGCCCCACTTTGGCATCCGACGCCGGAGACTGGGCGGGCTACAACCGCAATCTCGCCGGCGATCGCTACTCGCCCCTCGCGGAGATCAACACCGGCAACGTCGGGCAGCTGAAAACGATCTGTAACTACACCCTGCCAGAGGTGACCGCGCTCCAGACGGGGCCCATCGTCGTGAACGGCACGATGTACTTCACCACCGACACCATCTCCTACGCGATCGACGCGAGCAGCTGCGCCGAGAAGTGGAAGACGGTGCGCCACAGTCAGACGCCGAGCGCGCTGGGGGTTAATCGCGGATTCGCTTACATGAATGGGAGGCTGTTCCGCGGGACGTCCGACGCGCACGTGATCGCGCTCGATGCGGCGACCGGTAATACGGTTTGGGATAGCGTGCTCGACATCAAGGGTCCCGGCATAACACTACCTATGGCGCCGGTCGCCGCGAACGGGCTCGTGTACATCGGCAACGCCGGTGGAGACATCGCCGGAATCACCGGGCACGTGTACGCGCTCGACGCGAACGACGGTCACGTGGTGTGGAAGTTCGACGTCGTGCCTGCGGACGGGCCCGCGCGCGCGACATGGGAAAATCCGCGGCTGCCGATCTCCGGCGGGGCCTTCTGGACCTCGTTCACGCTCGATACCGCAAAGGCGATCCTCTACGTGCCCTCCGGAAATCCGGCGCCTGACTTCGATATCGAACTGCGAAAGGGTGACAATCTCTACACCAACTCCGTGATCGCGCTCGATGCGGCGACCGGCCGGATGCTCGCGTACAACCAGCTCGTGAGGCGCGACGCGCACGATTGGGATGTCGACAGTCCGCCAGCGCTGGTGACGACGCGCGCTGGTCGAGCGATCGTCGCGTCCGCCAACAAGGACGGTCTGCTTTCCATTCTCGATCGGTCGGCGGTGAACGTCGGCCAGGTCACGGGAACTCCGAGGACGATGCCGCTACTCTCTCAGAGCCGGACCACCACGCGCCTCAATGCCAATGTTCCGCTCTCGAGAAATCACAAGACACACTTCTGTCCGGGAATTCAGGGCGGCAACGAGTGGAACGGCGCTGCGTACAGTCCCGAGACCAACTTACTCTACGCTGGCGCGGTCGACTGGTGC
>JBBQFZ010000056.1:0-16412 GCA_038322455.1 Gemmatimonadales bacterium
GGGTGAACCCTGTTGTGGCGCTCGTCGAGGGCTCCACTCCATCTGGTTGCGAAGATCCCCGCGTACCCGAGACCGCATCCTGGGAGCTGCACGAGCAAAGTAGAAAAGCGAGGGCTGTGAAAACTGCCTGACGTGGCACGAATGATCTCATCGGTCGGTAGGCGCCCACGGGGGTGCAAAACGCACTCCGAGGGACGCGTGGCTCTATCCCGTGCCAACATCAGTGGGGCACCCAAACCGTTGTGGAGGAGGAACACTCTTGTTGCGCGTGCCTCTACAGAGAGATGCGGCGTGCACCTCCCGCACTCAGAGAGGATATGGTTACTCCGTGAGTAGGCTACTGGTCTGACAACGAGGGTTGTAAGGTGTCCATTCGCCATCGGAGACGTTATCGAGATTCCAGCGCAGTCAACTGACGGAAGGCACCATGACGGCCGGTCCGAAGCCATCTGGCGGGACATCACACACCGATTGCGTCAGGTGTGCGTGAATCTGGCGCCGGCAGACTACGTACAGCTCGTCAATTCCATGGTAGCGATGCAGATACGAGGGGAGCAGCGGAAGAATCGGATTTTTGGTCCTCGGTAGACCCGTCGGCGCCCAGCGCTGGGCCCTCAACCGGGAGACAGAGTTATCGGCCGCGCGGCGAGAAAACAAATCCCACCTCAACCACTTCCGTTACCGCCTTCGGTTCCGGACCGCCGCTTCGCGCAGGCTCGAATCGCATCGGCGGGATTGTTCTCCTGACCGCATCGGTGAACGCCGGGTTCGACGAAGTCACTACCGAGAACGTGGACATTACAGGCCGTCCATCGCTGTCCACGGAAAACCTGACCCGAACTTCGCCTTCGACGTTCGCGAGCTGGTAGGGAACGTCCGGCTTCGGCAATTCGCCGATAAGGCGCGCGTGTTGCGGCGCCTCGACCTGGCTGTCTGCGAACATCGAGCCCCGATTCACTGTGGGCGCCGCGATGGGCTGCACTGCGAATGACTCCATGCCCCGGCCGGTGGCACTTGCTGTTTTCGAAGCGACTGAGTCCACCCCTGACATGATCGCGGTCGAAACCTTCGGAATTGCTATGTTCGGCTGCGAGTTCTTCTCAGCCGGTTTTCGCGACGACTGCGTGTGTGTTTCCGCGACGCGCGCAGCTGTCACGGCTTTGGGAACTGCCAGGGCAGGTGTCGAGGCTACGTTGTTGGCGGGAGCGATCGCTTGATTCGTCCCCGTTACAGGAAGCGTGATTGCAGGCGCTTCGGTGCCACCGGCCACGGCCACGTTAAGGGCGCGATCACCGCCCAGTGAGGTGCGCGACACGGCGGCTGCGCCGAGCAGCACGAGCGCGATCGCGCTTATCGCAACAGCTCCCGCGACCTGTCGTCTGCGCAGCAGTACAACCATCGGAGCAATCGCGTCTCGTCCGCGGCTCCACAGCGTCGGGACATGCATTGGCTCTTCGATCTCCCGCCTGACGCTCTCGAGCGCGTCACGGTACGCGACTACCGTCGAGAACTGGAGCGGCTCGGCACTACTCGTCGGCCCTTCGTCTCCGTTGCTTGCAGGACTGGCCGTTTTTCCCTCGACCATCACCGGGCGTGGCATGACCAGAACGGACATCCGCTCGGTCGGAGCTGCCTCCTTTTCGTCCTGACTATCTACGACAGCTTGCGCCACGGGGACGACGGTTCGCTCGCCCGATGGCAAGCGGAATCGTTCCGGCGATTTCGAAAGCTGCCCGATATCGTCGTCCGGGTAGGAGGAATCCTCAGAGCTCTGGAGCTGGAGATCCGCTATACGCTCGCGTGAAGTTCTCACACTCGGGTGTTCGGCGCCGAGGGTTCGCTCGCGGATGAGCTGGGCCCGCTCGAAGGCGGCGAGCGCCGCGCGAATTTTCCCTCTTGCGGCGCACGATTCGCCGAGGTGCTCGAGCGCAATCGCAGTGGCGAAATGGTTTGGCGCGAGAGTTCGGTCGCGAATGTCTACGACGTGACGCCACAGCTGTTCGGCGGACTCGTGTAGTCCGAGCCCCTCGCGCACGGAGGCGAGACTTGCGAGGACCGTCGCGACTTCCGGATGATCTTCCCCTTTGCTCTTCTTCAGATCGAGCAGCCGTAACAGGAGAGGCTCGGCCGCCGCGTAGGAGCCCTGCCTCAGATGGAGCCGGGTCAGATCGTTGAGGAGGATGGTCAACTCCGGATGCTCGGGGCCGAACATCCGGTCGCCGATTTCGAGCGCCTTGCCCAGACATTCGGCGGCCTCCGCCCGGCTGCCCGAATCCTGCTTCTGGGCACCCAGCTTCTGGAGGGAAACGAACTCCTGATAGGGCTCGGTTACCGGCTCAATGGCCCGCAATGGCGGCCGCTGAAGCCGATCGCCGGATGACGGGTCGCCAGACGTCGCGGGTGAATAAACCGTCGCGTCGAACCTTCGCTCGGATCCCGTTGCGGCGTCAGACATGGGTAGATACTCCTGCGGTCGCTTTCAGAGTAGAGGGCTGTGCGTTTCCTCGTTCGCGGCCGCGGCCAGTAAACCAACGGAGCGCGGTGCCAACCGGGGGCAAGTAGAGTACCGTGTGTATTGGACGGTTGCCCGCCTCTTTGCGGACTGAAGTCGGCGCTACGCCACTGCTGCCGCGCGGGAGTGTTGCGTCGATGCAACAGGGGCCTTCCGAGTGCCGAAATTGCGCCGGCAGGATGCGCCTTGCCGGCCCCGCCAAGAGCCTAGGTGCTGCGCCCGGGTCCGGGTTTCCTGGGCGGCACTTGGGGGCGATCGTCATCGGCTGGATCCCACGTCGGTCCGCACGTCACCACACGCTTCGCGATCCGGCACCACTCGGCCACCTGGCCGTCGTTGGCGCTCATCCAGTTGACTGGGACGGGCGCCAGACGCCTCTTTTCGCCTCCGCTGGCGAAGCACAGCCAGCCGGAGCTGTACTCAGTGGCCACGGCTCCGCGACTGCCAAGGCTCACTCGCCTATCGCCCATGACGCGTTGCTCGATGAGGAACACCGCGTTCTCTACTGGAGAACGGCGCTCCATCCTCCGCCGCTCGATCGATGAAGGATGCACCATCCACACTTCCCAGAGGCGACCTCTCGCGTCGGGAAAGCTGCGATAACCGGTGTTTCGTGCTGTGTGCATTCTATTCGGGCTCTCCTCTATTTCCTTCCGCCCTCTCACTCTCTTCAACGCGCGTGCCGCCGGGAACAGTACAGCCTCGACATCCTCTGCGCGAGTGATGCCCTTGCCTCGAATCGCGGCGCGTACCTCTTCTGGCTGGGTTCGGCATAGTTGGACTCCAGTCGAACACGACAGGACGAGGTGCGGTACTATAGCAGGGATCGCGCCTCGCTCCGGTATATATTCATCGTAATGAACAAGCTCGGGTATTTGCTCCTGATTGCGTTGGTGGGTGCCGAGGGCCGGCCTCCGGCTGTGGCAACTTCGGCGACGAGTGCGGTACCAATGGGTGCCATCACCGGCGCTCGGCCGGCGTCTATTCGGCCGGTGCGGTGGAGCGTTGTCGGTGGGCGTAGCGCGCACGACGTGGTGCCCGGCCGCACCGTCCCGATCTCCATACGGGCCGACATCGCAGCGGACTGGCACATCTACTCGCTAACACAAAGGCCCGGCGGACCGATCCCGCTCACCATCCGGTTGCTGGGACCCGCGGACCTGCTGGTTCGCGGAGTCATCAAGGCTCCGCAGCCGGAGCGCCAGTTCGACAAGAATTTCGGAATGGAGACGGAGCTGTATTCGGGAGCTCCGGTGTTCACGATTCCCGTCGGCGTTCCCGGCCGTGCCGGCTCCGGCACCAGAGAGATTCAGATCGGTGTTCGCTACCAGGTCTGCAGCTCCACGCTCTGCCTCCCGGCACGTCTCGAAAAGCTCGACGCGATCCTCCGCGTCGCGACTCGCAATTGAACGGCGGATTTCTCTGGCTCGCCGCCAGTACTGGATTGCTGTCGCTCCTCACGCCATGCGTTTTTCCGATGGTGCCGGTTACGATCGCGTACTTCTCAACCCCTGAAGGCAGGGCCACGCCATCGATCAGGAGACCGCTTCTTTTCGGGCTCGGAATAATCACCACGTTCACCGGACTTGGTCTTGTTCTCGCCGCCATTTTCGGGGCAGCAGGCCTCAACCGGTTTGCATCCGATCCCTCGGTGAACCTGACGCTTGCCGCGGTATTCCTTCTTTTCGCAGCCAATCTTTTTGGGTGGCTGGCGACACCCGTACCGTGGCGGATGGTGAACGCCGCCGATCTTCGAGCGCGAGAGGTCACGCCCGGCAGCTCATTCGGCGCTCTTCTAATGGGGGCGACTTTCACGCTCACGTCGGTTACATGCACCGCGCCGTTCGTGGGGACGCTCCTCGTTCTTGCCTCGCAGGGCTCGTGGGCAATGCCCGTGATCGGAATGCTGGTTTACTCGACCGCTTTCGCGTTCCCATTCGTGCTGCTCGCACTGCTCCCGCGATCGGTATCGAAGCTTCCACGGGCCGGAGAGTGGATGCAGACTCTGCGCGTGATGATCGGAATCCTCGAGATCGGGGGGGCTGTCAAATTTGTATCGAACGCCGATTTGGTAATGGGATGGGGACTTTTTACCCGGATCGTCGTTCTGCTGATCTGGGCGGCGCTGGCGTTCGCCGCGGCGCTTTATCTGGCGCGCGACGTTTGGCACGGCGCACGGGGGAGGCAAGGTGTTGTCGGCAAGTCCGCCCAAATCGGCGTCGCCCTTCTTCTCGCGGGGTGGCTGCTGTCGGGAATCAACGGGAGGTCCCTCCCGCAAATCGAAGCATTCCTGCCTCCAGCTGTGCCGACAGCCGGCACGACTTCGCTGGCTAATCAGTCAGCTACGTGGATGCTCAATGATTACCCGGGCGCGCTGAACGTCGCGCAATCGACGGGAAGGCCCGTGTTCGTGGATTTCACGGGATACACTTGTACGAACTGCCGGTGGATGGAGGCTAACATCTTCAGCCGTCCCGACGTCGGAGCGGAGCTCGGACATTTCGTTCTGTCGCGGCTTTACACCGATGGTGACGGGGAGATGTACGAGAAGCAGCAGGCATTTCAGGAAGCGACGTTCGGAACCGTCGCGCTTCCGCTCTATGCCGTCATGGGCGCGGATGGGAAAGTGCTCGCCACTTTCAGCGGCCTCACGCGGAGCCCGGCCGAATTCATCGCCTTTCTACAACGCGCGCGGACGCCGCGGGTCGCCAGCCGCTAACGTTTGCGCGGTGGGGGAGGGGGGGCGACGCCCGCCTTGTCGGCGCGCTGCAGCACTTCTTCCGCGGTCGAGAGCGGACCGTGATGCTTCTGACGCACTTCCTCGATCTTCTTCGCGATCTGCTCCGTCTCCTTGTCCTTCCGGCCCCTGCGAAATATGAATTCCGGGGCCAACGCGATGCCGAGCACCGTCATCGGAAGAATCTGAATCGTCTGTATCAACAGCGACACCGCGATAGCGGCGTCGCGCGCGACGCCAAATTCGCTCGCGGTCAGCGCGTATACGAACTGAAAGAACCCCACGTTGCCGGGTGTCGCGCGCACAATCAACCCGACGTTGATTCCCAGCAAGCACGCCAGACTTCCCGCGCGCGGCACGTACACGTGTGCCGCCGCCGCGGCCAGCTCGAAGGTCCACAGCTGGCACGCCCACGCGAAGAGTGAGAGCGCCATCGCGCCCAGAAACCGCGGGCCGGTGGCGAGACGACCGGCGGTATGACCGAAGCTGGTGATGTAAGCTCGCGTTTTACCCCACCAGGTGCGCGGCTTCGCTCGTCGCTCGGGGACGTGCGCGGGCTTGATGTTCCGCGTCGCGTAAACGAAAAACACCAGCAGCAGCACCACCGCGACCAGCGTGAGCTCGGCGGGGAGCTTCCACCGCTCAAACTGCGGCGGGAGCTGGAAAACGACCACGCCGAAAACGAGCAGCATCACGAATCCGATCGGATCGAACAGCTTCTCGAGCGCGAGCGAGGCCAGGACTGTGGAGCTGGGGACACCGCTCACGCGCGAGACGAACACTACGCGCGCGGCATCGCCACCGTTTGCCACGAGAACGTTGTTCAGCCCAGCTCCGGCAACTGTCGCGCGGATGGCCAGCGGGAGCGATTTGATTCCAATCGGTCGAAGAAAGAGCCACCAGCGAACGCCTTTTACGAGCACGGACAGGAGATTGACGCCGATTGCCGCGCCCAGGAGCGGGAGCGATGCGTGGCGCATCGAGTTCCACGCTTCGTGCCAATTGATTTTTGTAGCGAAGTAAATGAGGAAGATGAGAATGACCGCGGAAAGTGCCCAGCGGATCCCCTTCTTGACCATGGGGCTCATTCAGTCGGCAGAGTCGCAAACTCGTAGCCCTGATCCTTCAGACGATCGATGATCTGGGGCAGGGCGGCGGCGGTCTGCATGCGATCGCCGTCGGGATTATAGCCGTCGCCGTCGTGCAGGAGTACGATCGAGCCCGGGATCACTCCTTCAATCGTGCGCCGCACGATTTCGTCGACGCCAGGGCGATCGCTATCCCACACACCGAGCGACCAGCCAACTGTACGCTCGCCATAGGATCGCGCGATCGGTGTAGTCCACGGGCTCCGAAATCCGTGCGGGGCGCGGAAATAGCGCGGCGCAGGCGCACCCGCGCGTCTGATCGCACGAAGTCCGAGCCGGATGTCGCGATTGACGTAAAACGGACTCTTGAAGTGGAGCTTCCTGTGGAAGTAGCCGTGGTTGCCAACCTGGTGGCCTTCGTGCGAGATCCGCCTCACCAACTCCGGCCAACGCTCCGCGTGGCTGCCGAGGATGAAGAAAGTCGCGCGCACGCCCTTCTCAGCGAGCGTATCCAGAATGCGTGGGGTGGCATCCGGATTCGGGCCGTCATCAAACGTCAGCGCCACGACTTTGCGATCGCTTTCGATCTTGGCCAGCGCCGGCCCGAAGAAAGGGCTATTTCGATGGAAGGCGCCGTGCGCGGCTCCGCCGATGACTGAAACGCCCAGCGCGGCGTATACGATCATTCGTGTGCGTTCCTGCCCAACACCGCAGTATAGATGTCCAGTACGGCTTCGGTCACTTTGCTCCAGGAGTAGTTCTCCGCCTCCTGGCGTCCCCGTTTTCCGAGTCGGGCTCTAAGGGTCTCATCGTCCAGAAGTCTCACCAGTGCGTCGGCCAGATCATCCTGGTTTCCGCAGTGCACCATCAGTGCCTCTCGCTCGTGTTTCACGACGTCGCGAAAGCCGTAGATATCCGAGCAGACCACGGGGGTCTCGCAAGCCATGGACTCGAGAAGGGTGATGCCGAATGAAGCCTTGGTGGTGGGGCAGGCGTACATCGAGCTGTGCGCGTAGTAGCTGGGCCGTTCGTGGAGCACTGAACCGACGAATGTGATGTCGGGATCGCCGCCCGCCGCCCGATAGTAGTGTTTGCGGAGCGGACCGTCGCCGACTACGACGAGCTGGGCCTCGCGGTTTCTGCCGCGGACTTTCTGAAATGACTCTATGAGTGTGGTGAGTCCGTTTCGCGGGTCGAAGCGTCCAAGAAAGAGAATTACCGGAACGTCGGTGCGAAGAGCGGCGGCGCGGGGAACGTGCGGGTTGAAAACGTCGGTGTCGATTCCATTGGGAACGATCGTCCAGTTCGCCTCGAAATATCGATTGAGCGCGATCGTCGTCGAGTGCGAAACCGCAATCGCGGCGTCGAGCTTGTCGAGACGCTTCTGGAAATATCGCTGCGCGAACGCGTAACCTATCGAGCGATCGAAATAGGTATGAAAGGTTCCGACAACGGGGCAGTTCGCTTCTTCGATCGCGAGCACCGGAAGAACCGGGCTGAGAGGCGAGTGGACGTGGATGATGTCGTACTGACCAAGACTGAACACCCGCCTGAGATCCTTTCGGAGCTCGAACCCCCAGGTAAATCGTGCCTGCGATCCGTTCGCGTAAATCGGCTGGCTTTTCCCGATGCGGATGACGTGCGGCTCGTAGCGCGCGCCCGGCATGTTCGACGTGATAATGTCGACCTGGTGTCCGTAGCGCCGCGCCTCACGCGCGAAGAAATGCACGTGCTCGCAGATGCCACCCAGGTGCGGATAATAGTACTCCGTGACGAGCGCGATTCTCAGCGGACGCGCGTGCTGCACGTGCGCCATCGGGAGCGATGCCGCCGGCATCAACTCGAGCCGACGGGCGTGCCCGACTCTACGCTTCAAGAGCGGCATGAGCTGCGGCTAGACGCGCGATTGGAACTCTGAAAGGGGAGCATGAGACATAGTCGAGACCCAGAGAATGACAAAAAGCGATGGAGCGCGGCTCGCCGCCGTGCTCCCCGCAGATACCAAGTTTGATAGTAGGACGAACCTGCCGGCCTTCCTCAACAGCCATCCTTACGAGTCTCCCCACCCCTTCGGTGTCAAGTATTTGAAACGGATCGTCCGCTAAGATACCCCGATCAATGTAAGAAGGAAGGAATCGGCCCGCATCATCGCGGCTTAGCCCGAGTGTGGTCTGCGTGAGGTCATTTGTTCCAAATGAAAAGAATTCGGCTGATTCGGCGATTTTTCCCGCTGTGAGGGCCGCGCGCGGCAGCTCGATCATCGTGCCAATCAAGTAAGGGATCTTCTCGCCCATTCCCCCGAGAACACGCTCGGCCACGCTCTCGATGATGGCCTTCTGGTTATCGAACTCCCTTACCGTCGACACCAGGGGAATCATGATCTCCGGCTTGACCACTATTCCACGTCGCATAGCGCGGACCGCGGCCTCGAGGATCGCGCGGCCCTGCATCTCTGTAATCTCCGGGTAAGTTATGCCGAGCCGGCATCCCCGGTGTCCGAGCATCGGATTGGTCTCGCGCAGAGACTCGATTATCCGGTTCAGATCGGCGCGAGGGATGTCGAGTGTGCGCGCGAGAAGCTTGCTCTCCTCTCCGCCGTGCGGGAGAAACTCGTGTAGCGGAGGATCGAGCAGGCGGATCGTCACCGGCAATCCGTCCATCGCCTCGAAGATTCCCTCGAAGTCCTGGCGCTGCATCGGCAGCAGCTTGTTGAGCGCGCGTCGACGACCGCCTTCCTCGCGGGCGACGATCATTTCGCGCATCGCGGTGATGCGGTCGCCCTCGAAGAACATGTGCTCCGTTCTACAGAGACCGATTCCTTCGGCGCCAAAGCTGCGCGCCTGCCGCGCGTCGCGCGGAGTATCCGCGTTGGCACGGACGCGAAGCGTTCGCACCTCATCCGCCCAGCCAAGCAGCTCCGCGTACGACTGATAGAGGGGCGCCTGCGACGCGGCGAGCGAGCCATTCGTGACTCGCACCACTTCGCTCGGGATCGTCGATAGGTCGCCGAGAAAGACGCGGCCCGTCGCGCCGTCGATCGTCAGCCAGTCGCCCTCGGCGACGTGAGTGCCGTTGACGTTGAACGCTCTCCTCTCGATATCGACCTCGATCTCCTTGCAGCCGACCACGGCGCACTTGCCCATTCCGCGGGCTACCACCGCCGCATGGCTCGTCATCCCCCCGCGCGCCGTGAGCACAGCTCGCGCGGCCACAATGCCGTGGAAATCTTCCGGGGTCGTCTCGTCGCGAACCAGTATCACGTTCTCGCCGGCGAGGGCCCGCTGCTCCGCCGTGTCGGGATCGAACACCGCGATTCCGCTCGCGGCGCCCGGGCTCGCTGGAAGTCCCACGCAAAGCGGAGTCGCGCGAATCGACGGATCGATGATGGGGTGGAGCAGCTGATCGAGGTGCCCCGCCGGGACTCGCTTCACCGCTTCGATCTTGTCGATCAGCCCTTCATGCACCATGTCCCGCGCGATCCTCACCGCGGCGGCGGCCGTTCGCTTGCCGCTCCGTGTCTGGAGAAGATAAAGCTTTCCGCGCTCGACAGTGAATTCGAGATCCTGCATGTCACGGTAATGCTTCTCGAGCCGGTCCTGCGTGGCGATCAGGTCCTTGTGCGCGCCCGGCATCTGCTGCGCCATATCGTCGATGTCGAGCGGCGTCCTGATGCCAGACACGACATCCTCACCCTGCGCATTTACAAGAAACTCCCCGTAAAAGCGCTTCTCGCCTGTCGAGGGATTGCGCGTGAATGCGACACCCGTGCCTGAATCGTCGCCGAGATTGCCAAACACCATCGCGACGACGCTGACCGCGGTCCCGAGATTCTCCGGAATGCCGTGGACCCTTCTGTAGTCCTTTGCCTTCTTGAGCGTCCACGATTTCCAGACCGCTTCGATCGCGCCCCACAGCTGCACGACGGGTTCGCGCGGGAAGTCTTTACCAGTGCGGTTCCGCACGAGCGCCTTGTACTCCTCCACGACATTCCTCAGGTCGCTCTCGCTGAGGTCGGCGTCGGAGGCGGCGCCGGCGGTCATCCTTTTCGACTTAAGAAGGTGCTCGAAGTCGTGACCCGAAACGCCGAGCACGACGTCGGAGTACATCTGAATGAAGCGGCGATATGAATCATAGGCGAAGCGGGCATTCGCGCTCTGCTCGGCGAGTCCGTTCACGGCCCGATCATTCAGCCCGAGGTTGAGAATCGTCTCCATCATCCCGGGCATCGACACGGGCGCACCCGATCTCACGGATACGAGGAGGGGATTTTGCGGATGGCCGAGCTTTTTGCCGGTCGCTTCTTCCAGCCGCGCAATGTTTCCTTCGACTTCGGCGCGAAGCCTATCGGAATACTTGCCCGTCTCGAGGAAGGAGATGCACTCGCTGCACGCGATCGTGAATCCCTGGGGAACGGGAACGCCGAGGTTCGTCATCTCGGCGAGATTCGCGCCTTTGCCTCCGAGGACGTCGGTCATGTCTTGCGTCCCCTCGGCTACTCCATTGCCAAAGAAGAAAACCGACTGCGGCATTTTCGTCAGCAGCCACAGCCGAAGCGGAGCTTCTCCGGATCGGCTGGGGGCGGTGTCGGGTAGTCGCCGGAAAAGCAGGCATGGCAGAATCCGGAAGGGCCGCCGGGTACTGACTCTAACATTCCATCGAGCGAGAGGTACCCGAGGGTGTCCGCACCGACCTCTTGCGTAATTTCTTCGATGGTCATGTTGGCAGCGATCAGCTCCTCGCGCGTGGGAGTGTCGATTCCATAATAGCATGGCCCCGTGACCGGGGAAGAACTGACGCGGAGATGCACCTCGCGCGCCCCAGCGGATCTGACCATGCTCACAAGACCGCGCGTCGTAGTGCCGCGCACTATCGAGTCGTCGACCATCACCACGCTCTTGCCACGCAGAACTTCACGGACGGCGTTGTATTTCACCTTCACTTTCGCGTCGCGCCCCGCCTGCGTCGGCTGAAGAAATGTGCGGCCGACGTAGTGATTGCGGATCAGCGCGAGCTCGAGGGGAAGGCCCGACTCCTCGGCGAAGCCAAGCGCCGCCGAGTTGGAGGAGTCTGGTACGCTGAACACGAGATCGGCGGAAGGGGCCGGGAAATCGCGCGCAAGACGTCGTCCGAGCTCGCGCCTCGCGCGATCAACCGATCCGCCGAATACCTGGCTGTCGGGCCGGGAAAAGTAGACGTATTCGAAGACGCACTTCCGGGAGTCGAGCTTCTCCAGAGGGAAGCTCGATCGCGTCCCATCCCGGTCCACGGCGATGATCTCTCCGCGCTCGACCTCACGCTCGATCGTGGCGCCCAGCAGGTCGAGCGCGCAGCTCTCGGACGCGAAGACGGTAGCGTCCCCCAACTTGCCCATCACGAGCGGACGCCAGCCGCGAGGATCGCGCGCCGCAAGGAGCGTATCTCCAACGACCACCACGAGGCAGTAGGCTCCCTCGACACCGGTCAGGGCGTCGGCGAGCCGCTCTTCAGGCTTGACCGATGACGACCGTGCGAGGCGATGGACGAGCACTTCGGAATCCATCGTCGATGTGAAAATGGAGCCGCCATTCTCGAGCTCGCGTCGGAGCTCGCTGGCGTTGGTCAGGTTTCCGTTGTGGGCGAGTCCGATGTGGCCATCGCGAAATCGGGCCAACACAGGTTGAGCGTTCTCGATGGTCGAGGATCCAGCGGTGCTGTAACGCGTGTGGCCGATGGCAATGTCGCCCGGAAGATTGTGAACGCTGGGTGCCGCCACGCCCTCGGACACCAGCCCCATGCTCTTGATCGCGCGCGCGCCGAGCTCACGGTCCACTGCCACAATGCCCGAAGACTCCTGCCCGCGATGCTGGAGCGAGTAAAGCCCGAGGTGCGCCATTGCTGCCGCGTTCTCGTGACCGTAGATGCCGAAAATTCCACACATATCAGTGGGCCGCCACTTGAGTGAGCTCGTCGAACGTTGTGTGCTCTGGTGTCCGCGACATGATCGACGGGATCGTGTCATGGAACGCGCGCGCGAGTCGCACGAGTGGAGCCTTGAGCACGGAATCAGGAAGCTTGATCGTCAAACTATCCGATTTACGGCGCACCGTGCCGATCCGCGCGCAGGAAACTCCGGCGCGCTTCGCGATCTCGAGCACGCGCGCGGGGTCGGACGTCGAGACGACGATCCTCGCCTGTGACTCACCGAAAAGAACTGCGCGGTTCGGCATGCCTCTCCACCCCGACAGGTCGATGTCCGCGCCGCCTGCATTTTCGCGGTCCGCGACGCAGCATTCCGCCAGGGCGACGCCCAGCCCTCCGTCGCTGCAATCGTGGGCCGAGCTGACGACGCCGGCGCGAATCGCCTCGAGCAGTGCGTCGATCACCGCTTTCTCGAGATCGAGATCGCATTCCGGCGGAGCGCCGAGCACTTGATCGTGGATTGTCGCCAGGTATTCGCTCCCGCCGAGCTCGCCGCGCATTTCACCGAAAAGGAGGACGGCGTCGCCATCCCGCTGAAAGGTCGCGCGGGTGATGTGTGCGAGGTCGTCAATCAATCCCACCATTCCGATCACCGGAGTGGGATACACTGCTCGACCCGGGCTTTCATTGTAGAGCGAGACATTTCCTCCGGTCACCGGCGTTCCGAGAGCGCGACACGCTTCACCCATGCCCGCCACCGCTTCCCTGAACTGATAGAACACCTCGGGGCGGGTCGGGTTGCCAAAGTTGAGGCAGTTCGTGATTGCCATCGGACGGGCGCCCGTGCACGCGACGTTCCGCGCGGCCTCGGCCACCGCGATCCGGCCGCCCACGCGTGGATCCAGATATACGTATCGCCCGTTGCAGTCCGTCTTCACCGCGATCGCCTTGTTGGTACCGCGAATTCTCAAGACCGCGGCATCCCCACCCGGCCCGATGACGGTGTTCGTGCGCACTGTCGAGTCGTATTGGCGATAAGCCCAGGCTTTGCTCGCGATGGTCGGCGCGGAAAGAAGCTGTTCGAGCGTCCAGAGAGAATCCTTCTCCTCCGGACGCTCGGCGACCGCGAAAGGGTCGGCGTTGCGGAGAGCCTTGATCGCGTCCGACTCGCGAGCCTCCGGCGAATAGCTCGGACAGTCGGTGACTAGCCGGGAGCCGGGAAACTCCGCTACGACCGTCGCACCTTCTGTCACGCGATAGACCGGCTCCGCGATCACCTGGCCGATGACCGCCGCGGTCAGGTCCCATTTGACGAGTATCTCGCGCACTGCATCTTCGTGGCCCTTCTTCGCCACGACCAGCATGCGCTCCTGTGACTCGCTCAACAGGATTTCGTACGGAGACATTCCGCTCTCACGCGTCGGGACCCTTGTAACATCGATCGTCACGCCCACGTCGCCTCGCTCGGCCATCTCGGCCGACGAGGATGTGAGACCCGCGGCACCCATGTCCTGAATAGCCACGATGTGTCCGCTCTTGATCAGCTCGAGACTGGCCTCGAGGAGCAGCTTTTCGGTGAACGGGTCACCAACCTGAATGCGCGGCCGCTTCGCATCGCTTGCTTCGGAAAGATCTTCGGATGCGAATGACGCTCCGTGGATTCCGTCTCTGCCGGTGCGCGCGCCGACTGCTATGATCGGGTTGCCGACGCCCTCCGCCTTCGCGCGTATCAAATCATCTTCGTGAAGCAGGCCCACGCACATCGCGTTGACGAGCGGATTCCCCTCGTACGATTTGTCGAACACGATTTCGCCGGCAACTGTCGGAATGCCGACGCAGTTGCCGTAATCGCCGACTCCCTTGACCACGCCCGCGAAGAGATAGCGTACGCGTGAATTGTCGAGGCTTCCGAATCGAAGTGAATTGAGCATCGCTATCGGCCGCGCGCCCATGGTGAAGACGTCGCGAAGAATTCCCCCAACGCCTGTCGCCGCGCCCTGGTAAGGCTCGACAGCCGAGGGGTGGTTGTGCGACTCGATCTTGAATGCGATCGCGAGGCCGTCACCGATTGATATCACGCCCGCATTCTCACCCGGGCCCTGCAGTACATACGGCGCTTCAGTAGGTAGAGTCTTCAATACGGGCCGCGAGTGCTTGTAGGAGCAGTGTTCGCTCCAGAGCGCGCTGATGATGCCGAGCTCGGTGAACGTCGGCGCGCGTCCCAGCATCGCGACGAGGCGCTCGTACTCGGCCTTCGTTAGTCCGTGTTCGGCGACCAACGCGGGTGTGATTGCCGGGTCGCCGGGGCGGGGCAGCACGTGCGCCATCTCAGGCTGCCACGCGAGCGAGGATCGATTCGAACAGCCGGATTCCATCACTCGATCCGACAAGAGGACTGCACGCGCGCTCCGGATGGGGCATCATTCCGAGCACGTTGCCGCCCTCGCTGACGATGCCGGCGATGTTCCGCTCGGAGCCATTCGGGTTCGCATCCGAGCTGAGGTTGCCCTTGGCGTCCGCGTAGCGGAAGACAACGCGACCCTCATTCTCCAGGCCGTCGAGCACGTCGGGCGACGCTACATATCTGCCTTCCCCGTGAGCCACCGGAATTCGCAGGAGGTCGCCCCGTTCGTAGCGGTTTGTAAAGAGTGTGTCGGCGCTCTCCACTCTCACTATCACCTGTGCCGAGACGAATTGCAGATGGGAGTTCCGCATCAGCGCGCCGGGGAGGAGACCCGCCTCACACGCAATCTGAAAACCGTTGCAGATTCCGATCACGGGAGCGCCGCTCCTCGCATGAGCGATGACTTCCTGCATGATCGGACTGAATCGCGCGATCGCTCCCGCGCGCAGATAGTCGCCGTAGCTGAATCCGCCGGGAAGGATGATGACGTCCGAGCCCTGAAGATCGTGGTCCTTGTGCCAGAGATAGACGGCTTCCTCCCCGAGTATCTCGGTGATGGCGTGAAAGGCGTCGTAGTCGCAGTTTGAGCCGGGGAAGGTGACGACGCCGAACTTCATGCGTGCACCGCCGATTCGATCTCGAAGTCTTCGGTCACGGGGTTGGCCAGTAGCTTTTTGCACATCTCGGTCACCGTCTCTTCGGCGGTGATGGCGTCGTGAGAGTCGGACTCGACGATGATGTACCGGCCCACGTGAACATTCGAGACCGACTGGAATCCCAGAGTGTGGAGCGCATCGGTCACGGCCTTCCCTTGAGGATCTAGCAGACCCTTGCGGGGCGTGATGTGAACGGCGATGCGGAACTTCGCCATCAGGGTTGTCCTCCGGTTGGTTCCGGTGGCGGCGTGTTGTGAGGCCCGGAGCGGGGCGGCTCCCCGTGTCCGGGTGGACGTCTTCTTCTTTTCCGCCGTGGCGGACGCTGACGCGCCGAATCGGCTGGCGATGCTACAACCCCGGAAGCGGTGAGGAGCAGGGGCTCGTCGTCGTCGGAGATCACGGGAGAGTCGCCGACCGGATGCCTATCGAGCAGGCCGAATATCACGGTTTTTGCCAACCCGTACAGAACGTACAGAACGAGGGCGGGGAAGTAGAACTCCGTTCGGAGTACCAGGACCCCAATCAACGTCGCGAACACGACGAGCGTCCCAAGTATCTCACTCACTTTCTTGAAGCCCACCACCGGAACAGCGGGATACGACACGTTGCTGATCATCAGAAACGCGAGCACCAGCATCAACCCACGCAGTCCCGCCGGCCAATTCAGATCGCCAATGATGGTCTGGTTGTAGAGCGAGGTCTGGCTGAACCAGAAATACGTAGCGAGCGTCATTCCGGCGGCCGGGCTTGGGAGGCCGTGAAAATATTTCTTGGCGCGACCCGCCTGCTCGACGTTGAAACGCGCGAGCCGGATCACTGCGCACGCCACGAAGAGAAACGCGAAGATCCAATCCCAGCCATTTCGGTTTAGCACCGCGAAGTACATGATGAGCGCTGGGGCCAGCCCGAACGAAATCGCGTCGACGAGGGAGTCGAGCTCGGATCCGAATCGGGAGCCCGTGCCGGTGGCGCGGGCAATCCGACCGTCGAGCGCATCCCAGATGCCGGCCGCGACGATGCATCGCGCGGCCGTGTCGAATTCACCGCGCGAGGCAGCTATGATGCCAAACACCCCAAAGAACAGACTGGCGAGCGTCGCACCATTGGGGAGGATGAC
>JBBQFZ010000057.1:0-16405 GCA_038322455.1 Gemmatimonadales bacterium
TGGGAGTGAGTCTCGCGCTCGACGGGGTGGCGACGCGACCGGACGTCGCGCTGTACGGAAGGTCGGAGAACATCAACATCAATCTGTGGTGGGGGTTGATAATGATCGGGTTCGGGGGGGCCATGCTGTACTTCGGTCTTCGAGCGCACCGGAGGCCGTTGCACAGTGCTTCCGGCGATGCGACCGAGGCCAGAGAGCACAAGCTCGGACTCGAGAGGGAGTAACTCCGCTAAGCTGCATCGTGCATGAATCAATAGGCGCCGAGTCTGGCCAGGACGTATTGCACCGCGAGATCCGTCACGTTCCACAATTGCACATCGGTGCTCGCCCCGTAGCGAATCGGGTTAAGTGCTCCGTCGACGATCTCGTAGCTCCACAGCTCGTTGTGCTTCAGCCCTGATGCCTCCGCCGCGGCGTTCGTGCGGCGAAGCGCATCCTTCATCTCTGTGACGTACGGCGCCAACTCGGGACTTAGCGGCCTCGTCGCGGCATCCGTTGCGCCCGCGATCTGGTTCGCAAGGCCGAGCAGGATGAGATTGACCTCGCGTCCCCAGACAACGCGGGGTGAGTGGTAGGTGTCCCTCTTGAATGCCTCCCAGACGTTCGGCGGAGCGTACGCGTCGTTGGCCACGATCGGACCGAGGTGATCGACGAAGAGTCCCACGGGATACGCGCGCATGATAGCCCGCACGTCGCGTTGTACGGCGTTCAACTCGTCTGGCGTGACATCTCGCCCGTCGCGCAGCAGCAGCCACGTTGCGGGATCGGTGTTGACGACGGGAATCGGTTTCCCGGCCGAGTCGAGAGAGATGGCGAGAAACTCGAGCGGCTGCTTGTCCGCGCTCGTGGAAGCCAGTACTCCCTGCCAGTATGCGCGTTCGCCCGCCGGCAGCCACTGAAGCTTCTGTCGAACGCGCGATGCAATTTCCTCCGGCGTCACGTTAACCACGAAGTGACGTGAAGCGCCTCGCCAGTTCTGCAATGCCCGCTGTGCGAAAACCGAATCGCGTATGAGCTGAGTCAACGGAGCCGTGCTTCCGCCCGGCACCATCGCCTCGAGCTGATCGCTGGAGAAGCCCGCCGCGCGCAGCTCGGTCAGGACCTCGCCCACCGACTGAAGCGCGCGCGGAACCCAGATGGCATTGATGTCCATCGCGAATCGTCCGTTCGCGTACCCGGCGTTGCTGTCGCGCCAACTGATCGAGCGCCAGTGCGTCGAATCAATACGAGGCGACGCGATGAGATTCTGGACGATCGGGTCGCGCGAATAGGGCGCCGCCAGCAGCGCGACGAGAGCGAGCTCCCGTACCAGGCGCGACGCGCGTGTCCCGCCGCCGTCAGAAGCGTCCAGAAAGAATGCTTTCTTGCGCGCTGTCGAGACCGCTGGATTGGTGAGGTAGCGAGCCGCAACGACGGGCAGCTGAAATTCGTCGTCGCGCATGTGGTAGTTTTCGCGAACGCGCTGAAGGTCCGACAGCAGTGCACGCCCGTTTTCCAGCGCGGTGTCCGCGGCCGGTCGATTTCCGCGCCGCACCAATCGCAGATACTCCGCGATGTGCGCGTTGTACTCGGCCGCGTTCTCGCGAATTGCCTGGCCGCCCAGCGCTTCTTCGTGGCTCACATCACCGGCGGGTCCGAGCTTGCGCAGCGCGCTGGCGATGACGAACTCCAACATCGCATCCGTCCAGACCGGCTGCATCATGAGCGACGTCATCATCATGTCGCGCCCGAAGTACGTCGCGTAGTTCGGAAGGCCAGCCATCAGCTTTTCCCTGGAGCTGAGGAGCTCGGTGCCGCGAACGTCGCGCTCGAGCTGGCGGTAGCGCGAAACCGTGGCCAGCGCCTCGGCGCTCCGGGCGGCGCTACTCGTGGCGGCCCCGTCGGAGGCTGTCCGCGCATCGGCGAGAAACTTCAGGAACGACGCGTTGAATATCTGATCGCGGGAGAGCGGCGTGAGCGCGGGGCCGTCGGTCGTGATCCGAACCGTGAATCGGATCGGACGGTTTCCGACGGCCGTCAGAGAGACCGTTGGCACCGTAACGAGAATCGCCCCCTCCCGGGGATCAGCACGCAGATCGAGCTGAAGGTTCGTCTTCCCGTCAAGCGTTGGCTGAGTGATCGTGACGCCGCGCGTCTCGCGAACTCCGGTGGTGATGATGTCCGGAAGCATCCGCTCGCGCAGCTCCGACACATACGAAGCATTGAGCAGGCCGAGCTCGCGCTGTCTCTCGGCGGGATCGAGACGATCGAGATTCGAGACGAGGTCTTCGGCCTCGCGGACGTGAAACGTTGGCCACTCATAGTGCTCGAGGCCACGTCCCGAATATCCAAGATCGCGCTCGACACGCATGGAGCCCAACAGTATCCAGCCGATGACGACCTGCGGAGCATTGGCGACGAGCTGATACTCGATTGTACGGCGCGCGCCGTCCTGTGATATCACGGCACCCGCGGATCCCCACTCCAATCGCAGCGGTTTGCCGGCGGGGTCCCGCAGCGTGAACCCGACGCTTTCGTCGACGGCGTCAGCCAGCAGATTGACCACGCGTCCGCGTCGCGCATCTAGGTAGATCTGAACGACGTTGCTTTTCGTATCGCGATAGAAGCGAGTCTGGTACCCCTGATAGGCGGCGGGATCGTCCAGGCCTGCTTCGGGGAAGCCAAGGATTGGGGCGACGGTTCGATTCTGGGACAGCGAAGGACGCGCGCTCAGGGCATGCGCTCCGATGATCGCTACTGCCCAGAAAGCGACAGAAGGCATTCGCGTCGCTCGTTTTTCATTGGGTCGAATAGTCGGACTTGGTCCCATTCAGGAATCACTCATGTTCGGGCTCAGAGAGCGTACGCAGCCGTTGGTGTCGCCGTCAATACCACCGCTCGATCGGGTTCACAATCCCGGCCGCTGGGGCTAAACTATGGGCCATGCCCGGTCAATTGTAATGAGCCCACCTAAACGAGAGAGCGGAGATGGGCCGGCTGCCTCGCTCAATCTCGGACTGATTGGAAACGGCACGATCGCCGCGCTCGTCGATTCAGCGGGCGAGATAAAGTGGGGATGTTTCCCCCGATTCGATGGCGATCCCGCGTTCTGCTCCCTTCTGCGTGGTGGCAAGGATCAAGCGGACGATCTCGGGCTCTACGCCATCGATCTTGTCAACTCGATCCGGACGGAGCAGGAATACCGGCGCAACACGCCGATCCTCGTAACGCGGGTCTACGACGCTGATGGTGGGACGATCGAGATAACGGACTTCGCGCCGAGGTTCCGGCGGCAGGGAGAAATATTCTGTCCGATGATGATCGTGCGTCAGGTGCGCCGCATCTCCGGACGCCCATATGTAAAAATCAGATTGAGACCAGCCAGCCAGTACGGATGCGAGAAACAGCGCGCGACGGCCGAAGACGATCACATTCGCTACGAGGCGGGCGACGTCGTACTGCGATTGACCACCGATGCCGCGACCACCGCCATTCTGGAGGAGAAGGCCTTTCCTCTCGACAATGCCGTCACCCTTATCCTCGGCCCCGACGAGGCGTTGAATGGAGGGCCCTACGAGGTTGCCCGGCATTTCGCCGATGAGACAGCCGCGCACTGGCGCGAATGGGTTCGCACGCTCGCCCTCCCATTCGAATGGCAGGACGCCGTCATCAGAGCCGCGATCACGCTCCAGCTGAACGCATACGAGGAGACTGGCGCGATCATCGCCGCAGTCACGACGTCGATTCCCGAAGCGCCGAACACCGGTAGGAACTGGGATTACCGGTACTGCTGGGTCCGCGACGCATACTTCGTGGTGCACGCGCTCAACCGTCTGGGCGCAACGCGCACGGCGGAGCGTTATCTGTCCTTCATCTTCGACATCGTCGAGATCGCCGACGACGGCACACTGCGTCCACTTTACGGAATCGACGGCGGTTCAGTGGTCGAGGAGCACTTTGCGAAGTGTCTTTCCGGCTATCGTGATATGGGACCGGTACGCGTCGGAAATCAGGCGCAGAGCCAGGTGCAGCACGATGTCTACGGCTTTGCGATTCTCGCGGCCCCGCACGTCTTCTTCGACCGCCGGTTGGTCAGACTTGGCGACGATGCGCTCTTTCGCCGGCTGGAAGCGCTGGGCGAGCACGCGGCAAAGCTGTTCGATCAACCCGACGCCGGAATATGGGAGCTTCGTGGCAAGCAGCGGGTGCACACTTTTTCCAGCGTCATGTGCTGGGCCGGTTGCGACCGGCTCGCGCGCATCGCATTGCATTTGGGATTGAAAGATCGCGCGAAATACTGGAGAGGCCACGCCGACCGGATGCACGCGGTGATCTGCGAGCGGTCATGGAACGCCCAGCTCGGCTCTTTCGCGGGAACGATGGAGGGCGACACTCTCGACGCGAGCTTGCTTCGACTGCATGAAGTCGGCTTCCTCGCCGCCGACGATCCTCGCTTCGCTGGAACGGTGGCTGCGATCGAGCGCGATCTGAAGCACGGGGATTTCATCTACAGGTACACGGAGAAAGACGATTTCGGCACGCCCGAAAACGCATTCCTGGTCTGCACCTTCTGGTATATCAACGCCCTCGGCGCGCTCGGACGCCGGGACGAAGCGCGGGCGCTGTTCGAGAAGGTCCTCGCGCGGCGAAACCCGCACGGACTCCTCGCGGAGGACATCGATACGAAGACCGGTGAGCTATGGGGTAACTTCGTCCAGACCTACAGCATGGTCGGCATTATCGATGCTGCTCTTCGGCTGTCGGCCGAATGGGAGACGGGATGACGGCTAAGCGGGCACCGGAAAATCCGATAGTGACACCCGCGATGGTTCTGCCCTCGCGGCCGGACCTCGAAGTCATCGGCGTGTTCAACCCCGGCGTCATCCGGCACCAGGGTGAAGTGATCCTGCTTCTCCGCGTGTCCGAAGCGCCGCGAAAGGTTTCGCCGAGTATCGCTGCCGCGCCGATTTACAACGCCGAGACGAGGCGGATGGAGATCAAGCACTGGCAGGTGGATGCCAGGGGGCCGGATGTCAGCGATCCCAGGCTTGTCGTAGCGAACGGGCGTACGTGGCTCACGTCGATGTCGCACCTCCGGCTCGCGCGCTCCGCGGACGGAATCCACTTCGAGGTCGACGGACTCCCTGCGCTCGGCCCCGACAATCGATACGAATCATTCGGCGTCGAGGATCCGCGCATCACTCTGCTCGATGGCACCTACTGGATCAATTACACCGCGGTTTCCGAGCATGGTATTGCCACCAGCCTCGCGTCCACGAAGGACTTCAAGACCTACGAGCGACACGGCGTGATGTTCCCTCCACCCAATCGCGACGTCACGATCTTTCCGCAGAAGATCGACGGGCGCTACATGGCGCTCCACCGTCCGATGCCCGAGGGTCTGGGACAATCGGCGATCTGGACGGCATCGTCGCCCGACATGTTCTCGTGGGGCAACCACCGCCTCGTTGCGACCGCGCGCGAGGGAATGTGGGACGATGTGAAGGTCGGTGGCGGCGCGGTGCCCTTCAGGGTTCACGTCGACAGAAGGGACGCCTGGCTCGCGATTTACCACGGAGTCGGCCGCAACCCTCCGACATACGCGCTTGGCGCGCTCCTCCTCGATCTGTACGATCCGTCCAAGGTGATCGCGCGCTCTCGGGAGCCGATACTCCGTCCTGAAGCGCCCTATGAGAAGGAGGGATTTTTCGGCAGCGTTGTGTTCACCTGCGGCGCGTTGGTCGAGGGCGACCTCGTGCGCATCTACTATGGCGCGGCCGACGATGTCACCGCAGTCGCGGACCTCTCGCTCCAGGAGATTCTGGCAGGACTAGCGTAGGGTGGGATCCATGCGCCAGTGACGTTCGAGCTAGGCGTCAACTATTGGCCCCGCCGCAGCGCGATGTACACCTGGCGGGAGTTCGACGCCGGCGAGATCCGCGAGGAGATGGCGCAGATCGCGAGCATCGGATTTGATGGCGTGAGGATCTTTGCACTGGCCCAGGATTTTATTCCGCTGGCGCTGACGGTCGACGCGACGATGATCGCGCGCCTGGTCGAGGTCGTGCAGATGGCCTCGGACGCCGGTCTGGCGGTCGTACCGACGCTGGTGGTCATCAACATGAGCGGCCTGATGTGGTGGCCAAACTGGATGCTCGACGCCCGCGGAAAGCCCAGAGACCTTTTTTCAGACCCGGCGATTCTTCGGTCGCAGGCGATCCTGGCGGAGAGCTGCGCGACGGCTCTCGCCGGTAATAGTGCGATTCGCGCGTTCGACCTCGCCAACGAGATCGACGACGCGCAGCAGCCTAGCTCGCGTGAGGCGAGCACGCGCTGGGCCGCTACCCTGACAGGGGCGATACGCAAAGCGGCACCCAACATCCCGGTGAGAATAGGCGCGCACCTCCCATCGCTCACGACGAACAACAACATGCGCATCGACGATCTCGCGTCGGTCGTGGATGAAGATGTGATGCACGCGTATCCGCTGTATTCCGATCTGGCGCGCTCATTCCTCGATCCCGAGCTCGTGCCCTTTTCCTGCGCGCTCACCTCCGCACTTTCGGGGCGTGGAAAGCCGGCGATCATGCAGGAGTTCGGACTCTGCACCGCGCCCCCCGGCCGCCCGGGCCACACGATCACCGACGACTTCCTCGGCGCGCCAACGCAGCAGTATCTCGCGTCAGAGGAGGAGCAGGCTGCATACTATAGGGAAGTTCTGGGGGGGCTCATGAAGACGGGTGCGGCCGGGGCCTACGCGTGGTGTTATTCCGACTATGACCAGCGTCTTTACGACCGCGCTCCATTCGCGACGGCGGTAAGAGAGCGCACATTCGGGCTGGTGCGATCGGATGGAACGGAGAAGCCGGCGGCAGACGTAATCCGCAAATTCAGACGGGCCCGCGATGCAGGAGAGCTCGAGTCAGGAGATCGACGTGCGCGTAAACTTCCACAGGTGCTCGATGTGACCGCTGACGAATACTATAGGGATCCTGCCCGTCACTTCGCGCGACTCTATGCGCGGTGGCTGTCGCGGGAGAGTCGATGATGCGAAAGCCGACAGCCATGACGCGCTCATGATTCCCGCGCTGGAGCGGTTCGCGGGCAATCCAATCGTGACGGCGTCGCAGATCCCTTTCATCAAAGCGAGCGGCGCTTTTAACCCCGGCGCGGCAATAGATCGCAAGACTGGCCACGTGGTGTTGCTCGTTCGTGTTTTCGAGGAAGAGGAGCGGCGCTCCTGCCTGGGCCTGGCACTCTCGACTGATGGAGAGCACATCGACGAGGTCTGGAGTCGCCCGGCGGTCGAGCGCGACTCGACCTACGAAGAGCTGGGTGTCGAAGATGCGCGAATCACCTATCTCGAGGAAGACGAGATCTACGCGATCACTTATACCGGATATTCATCGGCCGGGCCTCGCGTCTGTCTGATAACGACCGACAACCTGCTCGCTCCCGAGCGCTATCGCCGTCACGGTCCACGCATCTCGGGTGAAAACAAAAATTGCGTGATTTTTCCGCGCAGGGTGGATGGCTCGTACGTGATCCTCCATCGGCCGATGCCCAGGATCGAGCTGATCAGGGTGAAAGCGCTGGAAGATCTGTGGCCCGCGCAGGGGGTGCCTCTCGTAGGGCCTCGGCCGGACACCTGGCGGAGCTCCCGGGTTGGAGCGGGCGCGCCGCCGATCGAGACGGACCTCGGCTGGCTCTTCCCCTTTCACGGCGCGACCGAGATCGAGAAGGGAAACGTCTATTCGATGGGATGGTGCGTGCTCGATCCCACGGTTCCGGAAAAGGTCCTTTACGTATCCGACGAGCCCGCGCTCAAACCCGAGACGCCGTATGAGATCGAGATGAACCCGATCCCGCAGGTGGACATGGCGAACTTTAAAACCGGAGTGCGCGTGGTTTTCCCGCAGGGTCTCGTCCAGGTCGGCGAAGATCTTCTGCTGTACTATGGAGCGGCGGACGTGTCAGTGGGCGGGGCGCGGGTCAACAAGAGCGCGCTGATTGAAGCCCTGAGAACCGAGATTCAATTCGGACGCGGCGCGCCGCCCCTGTGATCATTCGGAGCAGGCACGGCCGGTGGATAATGTGATGCCTGTAAGTTGTTCGCGACGGTGGGGCATTGCTTTGACGCTGGTTATCGGGATCGCTGCGACCGCCTGCAATCGCACGGCCGAATCAGCCCCCGTCCAGGCTGCGTCGCGACCCATGGCCATTGGGACCGACTACCTCGAGCACCTCGCTCTCGACGCCACTGTGAATGGGCGCTCCGTCCGCGTGGTCTCGCTCTATGCGAATGCCCCGGACTACAAGCCGACGGGGTCGCCGGCGCGCGACGGCTTCGAGGGGACTGCAAGCGTGGACGACGCCGCGCGCGCCGCGGTTGCTTATCTCCGCTACTACGAAACGCATGGCGACACCGCCGCGCGCGACGAGGCTCTCGCGCTACTCGCCTTCGTTTCCGGGATGGAACAGGGCGATGGTGAATTCGTCAATTTCATCGACGCGAGCGGGCGGCCGAATCGGACGGCGCCGAGCAGCAGGAAGAGCATGTCGTACTGGGCGGCGCGAAGCATCTGGGCGATGGGTGAAGCGACGAGAGTGCTGGGAGCCGATTCGCTGCCCGGCGTGGCGAGCTTGCGGCCGGTGATGGGCCGGGCGTTGGCGAGAATGGCGAGCGAGATCGGCGGCGGACGTCTACTCGGAGGATCGGTGACCGCGACGTCGGAAGCGCTGCTCGGAGTGCTCGCCCTTCAGCGCGCGCAGCCGTCGGCGAGATATTCCGGGCTCGCCACGCAGACGGCGGAGCTGCTGGCGCGACAGTCGGCTGGATCAGCGCAGGCCGCGCCGTGGAGCGGGTACACCGATTCGCCGACCGCGGAGTGGCACGCGTGGGGATCGCGTGCGGTCGAAGCGCTCGCGTTAGCGGGTGAGGTCCTCGAGCGACCGGATTTCGTGGCGGCCGCGAGGAAGGAAGCCGACGGATTGTGGTCGAGATTTTTGCTCGCGGGTCAGGTCCCCGCTTCGATAGCGGCCGATGGCAGCGTAAAGTGGTTTCCGCAGATCGCGTACGGCATTGGGCCGATCGTCGAGGGATATCTAGCCCTCGCCGATGCGACGGGCGATCGGAGCTACGCTGTGATGGCGGGATTGGCCGCGAGCTGGTTCAATGGTGATAACGTCGCACACGTCGCTATGTACGACCCGACGACGGGTCGTACGTTCGACGGAATCGATGGGCCGTCTCCCATTAAAGTGAACCGGAACGCGGGCGCTGAATCCACGATCGAAGGACTGCTTGCGCTCGAGAGTGTGGCGGCCGATCCCGACGCGGCGGCCTACGCTCGGTATCGCGCGACGGAACCGCCATCTTCTTCGTTGACAAATCTGCCGGCGGCCCGCGAGTTCGAATCGCCAGCGGGCAAGCGTGTCGCAATCCGCCGCGGGAAAGCCGGATTGGAGGTCGTCCGTAGCGCTGGGGCAGTCGCGGGAAAAAGCGGACCTCTCGCGACTCCGATCACTCTCACTTACTGGCCCGCGGCCAACCCGATCGAGGTGAAGCTCGCGGATCAACTGACAGCGCGTTGGAACGCGGAGAATCCGGACGTACAGGTGCGTGTGCAGCCGCTGCCTGCGGGGAGATCTTCCGAAGAGGTGTTGCTCGCGGCGATCGTCGCCCGATCGACTCCCGATGTGAGCTCGAATGTGTCGTCGGCGCTTCTGGCGCGGCTGGTGCGCGCAAACGGCGTCGTCAGACTCGACAACCGCATCGCTACGGCCGCGCGCCTTCAGGAGCGCGCGACACCCGCGATGCTGGCATCGCTTCGCCTGCCCGACGGCGGGATCTACGCGTTTCCGTGGAAGACGAACCCCGAGATGCTGATGTACAACGTCGATCTCTTTAAGGCGGCAGGCGTCTCTCCGCCCAGGACGCATGCCGAGCTTCTCAGCGCGATGCGGCGACTCACGAGGGACACTGACGGCGACGGACGGGTCGATCGCTGGGCGCTTTGGGCGGGCCTGAAGACGATGTGGTTCGAGCGCTTCTACGATTTCTATCCGCTCTACCTCGCGAGCTCCGGCGGCATCACACTCGTGAATCGCGGTAAGGTCGTCTTCGACAACGCCGCAGCGGTCTCCGCACTGACGCTATTGCGTCAGGGGTTCGCCGAAGGAACTCTACCAAGATCCAATTTCGCGCTGGGCCGAGATCCATTCGCGGACGGCACGGTCGCAATGAAAATCATCGGGCCGTGGTTCGTGCGCGAGATGGTCCAGATGGGAGTCCGCGATCTGCATTACGACGTGACCCCGGTACCAGTGGCCGACAACGCCGACCCCAGCGCGAGTTTTGCGTTCGCCGACATGCGGAGCATCGCGGTCTTTTCCACCACGCGCCATCCGGACGAGGCAGCGCGGTTCGTGGCGTACCTGACTTCGCCCGCCGCTGACCGCTTGCTGATCGAGATCGCGAGCCAGCTCCCCTATCGTCGAGCGCTGGCGTCCGATCCGCGTTTTACCAAGTCGCTCGCTCGTTGGCCGACGCTAGCCACATACGCGACCTACGTAGAGCGAGCGCGCGACCTCGACATCGATCCGGACATCGTTGAGATCCTCGATCTGCTGTCGGAGGCGTACGAAGAGGCGGCCGTGTACGGAACGGTTCCGGTGCGCCAGGCGCTCGACCGCGCCGCGCGTGAAGCAAGAAAGGTGATTGATGCGCGCTGAGCAGCGGTCGGGGTGGATTCTGAGTGCTCCCTATTCGGCGTTTCTCCTTGCGTTTGCCCTCTATCCAATCGTCTTCGCGATCGTGCTGGTGTTTCTTCATTGGGACCTGGTTACCGTGCCGGCGTTCGCCGGAACCGACAACTTGCGTCTTCTCGCAACGGATACGCGTTTCTGGCGGGCTGTGGGCAACACTTTCATCTTTCTCGCGATACACATCCCGCTTCAGATCGCCACCGCGCTCGCGCTCGCCCTTGCGCTCAATCGCAAGCTGGCGGGCCGAGGGTTCTGGAGAGCGGCGTTCTTTCTGCCAGTGGTGATTTCGGGGGCGGTTGTCGCGATTCTGTGGAGCAATCTGTACGCTAACGACGTCGGCCTCATCAACCGGCTGCTGATAAAGATCGGAGCGTCCCCCGTGCCCTGGCTGACCGATCCACGAACTGCGATGCCGGCCATCGCCGTCATGGTGACGTGGAAGAACGTCGGCTTCTACGTGATCATCTATCTCGCGGGGCTTCAGTACATCCCGAAGAGCTGTCAGGAGGCGATCGAGCTGGAGGGCGCGTCGCCGTGGCAGCGGTTCCGGTACCTGACGCTGCCGTCGCTTCTACCACAGACGATTCTGGTGGTGACGCTCTCGACGATCAACGGATTCCAGCTCTTCATCGAGCCGTACGTGATGACGGGCGGAGGTCCGCTTCGGCGAACTTACTCGGTGGTGCTGTATCTCTACAACAACGCGTTCTCCTACCAGAAGATGGGGTACGCGGCGACGATCGGCGTCGCGCTGGCGCTCATCATCGGCGCGGTTGTCTTCGTGCAGCGCAGGGTGCTTGGCAGCGCGGAGGCATCGTGACGATCCTGTCGCGACGTATGGGGACGAGGCCAGCGCAGTGAAGGCTCTCAAGCGCATCGCGCTCTACGCGGCCCTGACACTCGCCGCGGTCACATTCATCTATCCGTTCCTGTGGATGGCGTCGGCGACGTTCAAGCCGCCCCTCGAGATCGGATCGCTTGCCCTGATTCCCACCCACCCGACGCTCGACAACTATCGCACCATGTGGGCGCGCGCACCGTTCGGGCGCGCTCTCCTCAACAGCATCATGGTCGCGACCACGATCACGCTTGCCGTGCTCGTCCTGGGCTCGATGACCGCCTACGCGATGGCGCGGCTGCGCTTTCGCGGCCGGCCGATCCTCAACGGGGCGACGATGGCGATTCTCCTCGTGCCGGGCCAGCTGACTCTCATTCCGCTTTACACGCTGATCGTGCAGTTGGGGTGGATCGACACCTACGCCGCGCTCATCGTGCCGTACCTGTTCAATGCAACCGCGATTCTGATGCTGCGACAGTTTTTTCTCCAGATCCCGCAGTCGCTCATCGATGCGGCGCGGATGGACGGGATGAGCGAGCCACGCATCCTTTTCAGCATCGTCTGGCCGCTCTCGAAACCGGTGCTGTCGATCGTGGCGATCTTCACGTTCATGGGGTCGTGGAATGAAGTGCTATGGCCGCTGCTGGTCGTTCGAGAGCAGCACTTGATGACTCTTCCGCAGCTGTTGACGGTGTTCGCATTGGGGGGCGGCGCTGGCTCAACCGGTGTTTCCCTGGCTTCGGCGATGGTGCTCGTGATCCCAGTTGTGATTGCATACGCATTCCTGCAGCGCAATTTCATCGAGAGCATGGCCGGGGCGGGGATAAAGGGATGATCTCCTATCAGCCAGCCGCGACCAACGTTAAGAGGGACGATCAACTGCGTGCGCATGACTGGCACCAAGAAGGGAAGGTTCGACCGGATCAGGCGGATTGGGCGGATTGGGCGGATTAGACTTGTGCTGGTCGCGGGGGTCGGATGATGCTGCCTCGGCCTTTTTATGGAATATCGGGTATGGCGCGAGGTGCATTGATTCATGAAGAGCTTACCCACTCTGTGATTGGGGCCTTCTTTGACGTCTACAATGCACTTGGGTTTGGATTTCTCGAGACCGTGTACACGGCTGCACTTGAGCGTGAGCTGCGAGATCGCGGACACCAGGTTGGTCGCGAAGTATTCGCACCCGTCTTTTATCGCGGCGAAATAGTCGCCCGCCAACGGCTCGATATGCTTGTGGACAGCAAATTGGTGATCGAGGTCAAGTCAACCTACGAACTGAATGCGGCAGCCCCTCGACAAGTTTACAGCTACCTTCACGGAACCGGCCTTCAACTCGGCCTCCTCCTCCATTTCGGGCCACGTCCAAAATTCCATCGGATTATCTCTAGCAGCCCCTCAACATCCGGCCCCAAAATGCTCTATCCGCGTAATCCGTCTCATCCGAAGCATCCGGTCGACCCTTCCGTTCTTGATGCCAGCCCTGCGTACGCAGTTGACCGTCCCGGGATACATGGCGTTAGCGCGGACGCGGACTACCCAGAAGACGCCGATGGCGTGGGATCGCCTTAAGAGTGCCGTCAGTCCTCTTCGACCACATAACGAAACGCTTCGGCGATACCACCGTCGTCGAGGACTTCAATCTCGAAGTCCACGACGGTGAGCTGCTCGTGCTCGTCGGCGGCTCGGGCTCCGGTAAGTCGACGATTCTTCGCATGCTCGCCGGCCTCGAGGACGTCACAAGTGGACGAATTCGCATCGACGACCGCGATGTCACCGATGTTCCGCCCGGGCAACGCGACGTCGCGATGGTGTTTCAGGATTACGGACTGTATCCGCACATGACGGTGCGTGAGAATCTTTCGCTCGGGCTTCGCATCAGGAAGATCGCGGCGCAGGAGATCGAGCGGCGCGTGGCGTGGTCGGCCGGGTTGCTGGGACTCGACCAGCTGCTCGATCGCAAGCCCAAACAGCTCTCTGGCGGCCAGCGTCAGCGCGTCGCGATGGGGCGCGCGATGGTGCGCGAGCCGGCGGTCTTTCTCTTCGACGAGCCGTTGTCCAACCTCGACGCTGCGCTGCGCGCGCAGATGCGCATCGAGATCGGATCGCTGCAACGCCGGCTCGAGACCACCACCGTCTACGTCACGCATGACCAGGTCGAAGCGATGACCCTCGGCGACCGCATCGTCGTACTCGCCGATGGACGTATTCAGCAGATCGGGCGTCCAATCGAATTGTACGAGCGGCCGGTCAATCGCTTCGTGGCGGGATTCATCGGAACGCCATCCATGAATTTCCTGACCGGAATTCTCCGCCATGAACAGGAGCGCACGTATTTCGTCACCGACGGTGCGCGCGTGTTGCTGCCCAGAGCTTCTGCCGCTGGCGAGGTGGGGCGTCCAGTTACGCTGGGGATCAGACCAGAGGACCTGACCATCGCGCCAAACGCCGAGCAGCCGGACGCGGTGCGCGGGAAGGTGGTGCTGGTCGAGCGCCTCGGCGGAACGAGTCACATTCACCTCGAAGTGGGGCCGCACCGGCTCCTCGCATCGGTCGCCAACCAGACTCTTCCCGATGTCGGAGACAGCATCGCCGTGCATGTTGCCGAAGCGCGCGTGCACCTCTTCAGCGCGGATGGGGCAACGTTAGCCCGCGCATAGCGCGCGTAATCGGTGACGATTCGCAATGTGACAGCGCCGTGACAACCCAAAATGTTGACATGACCGGAACGCCTTCATAGGTTGCATTCGAGCATTCGCGCACGCATCGGCGACATTGCAACAACTTCAGAGATCAACATGGCTTTCTTCACTCATCGCAATCTCAACGCAATCTCCGAGAACCGCCCCAATGGCGTGTGCTCGATGCGTGGATCGCGGAGGCGAAGAGACTAGGTGCATTTGATATCGCTAATCCTCGCCCCCGCATCCGAGTGAATGCGGGGGCGATTTTGTTTTATGACACCGGCGTGACGCGGTCGACGAGGCGCGACCACACGCACAGCCGCAAAATGGAGGATAGATGAGGAAGCATTACCTGCTGGTGAGCGACTTCGATCAGACGCTGAGCTTCAACGATTCTGGTCTCGTACTGAGCGAGATGCTTGGCATCCCGAGCTTTCAGGACAAGGTCTCCCACCTCGCACGGCTCAATCTGGTGCAGGAAGGGGCGGAGCTGACCTACCTGTTAAGGCATGACCCCGAGTTCCGGCGCGTGCGAAGGGACGATCTCATCGAGGTCGGCCATCGCATTCGTCTCAAGCGCAACATCGCGCTGCTCGCCGAATTCCTGAAGGCCGGCATCGACGGCTTTCGCTTCGACTTCTACGTCGTCTCCGCTGCGCCGTGGCTGGTGGTCCACTCCGCGCTCGAAGGGATCGTACCACCCGACCACATCATCGGCGCGCACTTCGGCTTCAGCCCCGACACCGGCGAGATCGAGACGATCGAGCAGGTGCCGGCCGGCTACGGCAAGGTCGCTGCCGTCGACTACCTTCGCTTTCGCCTCGGAGTGCCCAGCGACCGCGTGGTCTATGTGGGCGATGGCAGCTCCGACATCCACGTGATGCTGCACGTGAATCGCGGTGAGGGACTCACGATCGCGGCTTCGGAGGCGCGGCATATCTCGCAGATCGCCCGGCGCACGGTGATCAGCGACGATGCGCTGAGCGTTCTGATTCCAATTCTCGAGGAGATCTGCGGCTACGATCCGAGCCAGATCAGGTCGGTATTCGAAGATCAGGGACTGCTGATCCAGGAATGGGACAGGGTTCGGACGGACTGGCTGACCATTCGTGACGGGTCGGGAATGCAGTCCGTCGAGCCGGCAGCCTGAACGGCAGAACATCAAAGAATGCGATCCGAGATGTCAGAGGCGTAGATCTCGGATCTCGGACAACTGCGCTTCCTACCTGCCTCATTGGTGGGTAAAGGACTGCGCGCAAGTCGGTCCTAGCGCAGTTGTCCGAGATCTATCATCTATGCTTCTGAGATCTCGGATCGCGTTCTTGGCAGTGCCCTCCAATCCATCCACAATCACTATGGAATTCACCCATTTTCTGGGCTACCTCGCCGGTACCCTGACAGTCGTATCTTTTCTGCCCCAGGTCATCCGCACCTGGCGAACCCGACGAACCGGCGATCTTTCACTCTGGATGTTCGGCGTGCTCATCACTGCGAGCACGCTGTGGATCATCTACGGAATCGTAATACACGATTGGCCCGTCATAATCACCAACGTAGGCATGGTCGTGCTCAACGGAGCGATCGCCACTGCGAAGGTTCGCTACGGATGAACCGGTGCCGGGCGGGCCGCGGGCGGCTGCATGCGAAGTATCTCCAGCTTCCCGTTGTTGCGGGCGACTGCAATCAGGCGCTCGCCCTTGGCCCCGCGCAGATTCGCTATGTGCCGCACCTCACCATCGATTAGCAGATTGCTCCCGGCCATCTCCACGGCCGAGAAATGGCCGGCGCCATCACCTTTGAGCATCAGACCGTAGCTCGCGTCGTACCGTCCCAGCGCGGGCGGCACGCCCGAAAAGTTTCCAGCCACCAATAGATCGGGACGTCCGTCCCCGTCGAAATCCCCGGGTAGCGCGGCGTAGATCGGCGCGAACTGCGCCTCGACCGGAAGCGCTTCCATTGTGAACGTGCCGTCGGCGTTGTTGCGCGCTACGGTGCTCGCAAATGTGTAAGCCTCGCGCACCTGTGCCCTCGCGATGTCCTCAGCCGGGAAAATGTCCTCGATCCGGCTCGCTCCGAAGGACTTGTAAGTCGGATACTTGGCTCTCAGCGATGGGATCTTGGCGAGAAGCTCGTCGCGGCC
>JBBQFZ010000058.1:0-16267 GCA_038322455.1 Gemmatimonadales bacterium
CTGATCGGTGAACTGGTGCTGGTCGAGCGCGAGATAGACGCCGCCCAGGCCGGCGAGAATGCCGGAGATCGCCACCGCGGCGTATCGGACGCGCGCGACACTCACGCCCACGCTCTCCGCCGCATCGGGATGCTCACCCGCAGCGCGCACGCGCAAACCGAAGGGCGTTCTGTAGATGACGAATGCAACCACCCCGGGAACGATCAGGCCCAGCCAGAGAAGGGGATTGTCGAATCCGCCCAGCTTGATGTTTCCGCCAAATCCGGTGACGCGCGGCGAATTCGACGAGCTCGCGAAAAAGAGCTTGAGGAAGAATCGCGTGACGCCGATCGCGAGAAGATTGATCGCGACTCCAACCACCACCTGATCGGCGCGATAGCGAATGGTGCACACCGCGTGGATGAGGGCGAAGATCAATCCGGCCAGGATTCCAGTCAGGACGCCTATCCAAGGGCTTCCCGAGTAGTTCGTGCCGACCACCGCGCCGAACGCGCCGCCCAGCATGAATCCCTCGAGCGTCAGACTCACGATCCCTGATCTCTCCGCCACCACGCCGCCGCTCGCCGCGAAGAGATATGGAATCGCGATGCGAATCATCTGCGCGAGAAAGGTGAGCGGATTCACGCGTCGCTCCGCTTGCGGGCGCCGCGGAGGACGCGACGCACTTCAGGCACCGCCGTCGCCACCGCAATGATGACGACGCCCTGGAGCACGTCCATCATCTGCTTCGGAACGAAGGCGTGGATCGCCAGCCCGCCCTGCGACAGCGTCGCGAAGAAGAATGCCGCCAGCAAAACGCCGAAGGGATGGTTTCTCCCGACGAGAGCGACCGCGATTCCCAGGAAGCCGGCGCCACTCGCGAAGCCGTCTTCGTAGTAATGCTTGTAGCCGAGTACGTAGTTGATGCCACCGATGCCGGCGATGACGCCCGAGAAGGTGAGCGCGCGCATCCACACTCTGCCGACGCTGATTCCGCCGTACTCGGCCGCGTCCGGCTGCAACCCGACAGCGCGCAGCTCGTACCCGCCCCTGGCGCGAAAGAGATAGAACCAGACCACGCCCGCGACGAGAAGCGCGACGACGAGCGCGAGATTGGCGGCAGATCCGTGAAACGTCGGGGATAGATCCGAAAGACGCGGCAGGACGCCGGCGTGGATCTCCGGCGTGTGCAGCGTCTCAGGCACGTGCAGATGTCCGGCGATGAACCAGTTGAGCAGCGCGAGCACGATGAAATTGAGCATGATCGTAACGATCACCTCGTGCGCGCCGAACCGGGTCTTGAGATAGGCTGGCACCGCGCCGACGACTCCGCCCGCGCAGCCAGCCGCGATGATGCAGAGAAGGAGCGCGATGATGAGCGGTGTGCCAACGGGAAGAGCGAGACCGGTGAGAGCAGCGGCGAATCCGCCGGCCGCGAGCTGACTCTCGCCTCCGATGTTGAACAATCCTGCGCGCAGTCCGAATGAGACGGCGAGACCGGTGAACGCGAGAGTCGTCGCCTTGTAGAGAACCTGGCCGAAGCCGTATGCGTTTCCCCAGGTTCCTTCGAGCAGCAGCCGGTAGACTCCGGCCGGCGACTGCCCATAGCTCAGGATCAGCAGGTCGCCGCAGATGAGCGCGACGAGCAGCGCCACGAGCGGGGGAATGAGCGCTTCCTGTGCGCGCTCACGCCACGGAACCGCGGCAATTACCGGCTGCGCGCTTTTTTCGCTTGCGCTCCCGAGGGAAGACTCGCTCAAGCGGCGTTGCCCTTTTTGGTGCCAATCATGTATTCGCCCAGGACTTCCTCGCTGGCTTCGGATGCAGGCATCACCACGGCGAACTTGCCGCGATACATCACGGCGATGCGATCCGACAGTGCGAGCACCTCGTTGAGCTCGGCGCTAACGAGCAGAATTGCCTTCCCCTTCGCGCGCGCCTCGAGCAGCTGGGCGTGAATGAACTCGATCGCTCCGACGTCGACACCGCGCGTTGGCTGCGACGCCAGAAGGACGGAGAAGTTCCGGCCCATCTCTCTCGCGATGACCACTTTCTGCTGGTTTCCCCCCGAGAGCGAGCGAGCGGCAAGCAGCGGATTGGGCGGACGGATGTCGAAGGCGGAGATCCCTTCGAGCGCATGCTCCATCACACGATCCTTGTCCAGCACTCCGCGCTTCGCAAAATGTTTCTGGACGCCGAGTATCAGATTGTCGGCGACTGAGTACTCGAGGATCAGGCCGCGCCGATGTCTGTCCTCAGGAATGTGCGACAGCCCGGCATCGTGTCGCGCGGCTACCGGACGTCGCGTGACATCTACACCATCGATGAAAATATCGCCGCTGAAGAGTGGTCTCAGGCCGGCCAGTGCTTCAACGAGCTCCGTCTGGCCGTTGCCCTCGACGCCGGCGATGCCGAGTATCTCGCCCGGTTTCACGCTGAAGCTCACGCCATCGACCACGCGAATTCCGCGCGGACTCATGATGTGGAGATTCCTCGCTTCGAGACCCTGATTGGGCTTGGGTCCTTCCGGGCGCGCGAGTGGCTGGACGCGCTTGCCCGCCGAAAGAGACACTTCGCGACCGACCATCGCGCGCGCGATCTCGGCGGGTGTGGTCTCGGACGTCTTGATTCGCTCGACGGTCTCACCCGCGCGCATCACGGTGATTGTGCCGGAGAGCTCGACGACTTCGTCCAGGCGGTGTGTGATCAGAACGATGGTCGCGCCGTTGTCGCGCAGCCCGCGTAAAACGGTCCACAGCTCGCGAACTTCGGGCGGCGAGAGGACGGCAGTGGGCTCGTCGAGAACGAGAATCTTCGCTCCGCGGAATAGAACTTTGAGAATCTCGACGCGCTGCACTTCGCCGACGGAGAGATCGGAGACGAGTCGGTCGGGCGCGATGACAAGTCCTGTGTCACTCGACAGCTTTCGCACGTCATCGGCCGCGCGCCTGTAGTCGAGCGCAACGATTCTCGTCTTCGGCTCGCAGCCGAGCACGAGATTCTCCGCCACGGTGAGCGTTGGGACGAGCATGAAGTGCTGGTGGACAATTCCGATGCCCGCCGTGATCGCATCGTTCGTGGACCAACCCGTCACATCGCGTCCGTTGACCTCCACTCGTCCGGCGTCCGGCTTCATCAGGCCGCCGAGTATGCGCATCAGGGTCGATTTGCCGGCGCCGTTTTCTCCGACAAGCGCGTGAATCTCGCCGGGCATGACTTCGAGCGATGCGCCGCGGTTGGCCCAGATCGCGCCGAACGATTTGTCGATCCCGGTCATGCGAATGGCGGGCACGCCTGAATCAGCAGATGCGTTGCTCATCGCGTGCTCGGCACCTTGATCCTGCCTGCGATTATCTCCTGCTTGAGCTCTTCGACGCGCGCGCGCGCGCTGTCGGGGATGAGAGCCTTGTTACGGTTGTCGTAGATGTAGCCAACGCCGCCTTCCTTCAATCCGAACGAATAGATCCCGCCCTTGAACGTGTGGTTCTGGACGCGCTGGATGACGTCGAACGTCACGGTGTTCACTCCCTTCACCATCGAAGTCAGAACGTGGCCAGGCGCTTCGTCGTTCTGATCGGAATCGACGCCGATCGCGAGCTTGTTCGTCGCGCGCGCGGCTTCGAAGACGCCCTGTCCTGTCGAGCCGGCTGCGTGGAAGATCACCTCGACCCCCTGACTATACTGACTCAGGGCGAGCTCTTTCCCCTTACCGGGATTCTTGAATGCGTCGGGCGTGACGCCGGCGTATTGCGCGATTACCTGACAGTCGGGACAGACTTTCTTTACGCCCGCGCGATATCCCGCCTCGAATTTGTGGATGAGCGGGATGTCCATCCCGCCGACGAAACCGACCTTCTTCGAGTGGCCGACGAGCGCGGCCAGTGCGCCGACGAGGTACGATCCCTCTTCTTCGCGAAATTTGAGCGCCGCGACGTTCGCTGGCGGCGGAATCACGTTGCCCTTGTCGTCCGTGGCCAGCGCGTAGTCGATCCCCGCGAACGCGGTGTTGGGATACTCCTTGGCCAGGTTGGCGAGGTCGTCCGTGAAGATGAAGCCAACGCCGATGACGAGGTTCATGCCCTCGGCCGCGAGGAGTCTGAGTCCCGCTTCACGGTCCGCGCCTTCGCCCGGCTCGATGAACCGGATATTCGAGTGCAGCATCTTCGTTGCGCTGTCAGCACCGGCGTAGGCGCCGTCGTTGAACGACTTATCGCCGCGTCCACCCACGTCGAGCACGATCCCAATGCGCGTGGGCGATGTCTCCTTACCCTCGGCGATTGCGTTCCGGTGGGTAAAGAGAAGTGCGATGTGCGCGACGAGCAGGAGGGAGGCGAAGATGATCAGCTTTCTCATCTGAACAGAAGAATCGCCCACAACACAGCCACGTGCAAGACGACGCGAGGATGCCTGTTGGGGGTAGGGAAGCAATCGTCGAGCCCCTTTCGAACACACCTATCGGCGCATTGATTTCAGCGCATATGGCCGAGCGAATAAGGACGCGCTTTCTGGTGGTCGGAAGCGGAGTTGCTGGTCTCCACACCGCCTGGCGCGCCTCGGCCGACGGCGACGTAATGGTTCTCACCAAGCGGTCGCTGTTCGATAGCGCGACGGCCTATGCACAAGGGGGAATAGCAGCCGCCCTCGGCGCCGGAGACTCGCCCGAGCTTCACCGGCAGGACACGCTCGCCGCGGGCGCGGCGCTGTGCGATGCGGCGGCCGTAGAAGTTCTCGTGGAGGAGGGGCCGGCGCGGGTACGCGAGCTGGCGACGGCAGGCGCGCACTTCGATCTTGAGCCCGGCGGGAATTTCAAGCTCGGCAAGGAAGCGGCGCACTCGCGGCGGCGGATCGTTCATGCACACGGCGATCAGACGGGCGCGGAAGTCGCGCGCACCCTGATCAAACGCGTGAAAGAAAGTCCGCGGATCGAGGTGCTGGAGAAGGCGCGCATTCTCGATCTCATCGTCGAGAATGGTGTGACTTACGGAGTAAGGGCTGCCGTCGCCGGCAAACCCGTCGAGATCATCGCTGATGCGACGGTACTGGCTACGGGTGGGTGTGGGCAAGCATACCGGTACACGACGAATCCCCAGGTCGCGACCGGAGATGGTTTCGCAATCGCGCACCGCGCCGGAGCGAAGCTCGCCGACATGGAGTTCGTGCAGTTCCATCCAACCGCGCTCGATACACCCGAGAATCCGCTGCAGCTGATCTCGGAAGCGGTGCGGGGCGAGGGCGCTGTTCTGTTAAACGAAGAGGACGAGCGGTTCATGCTCAAGAAGCATCGTCTGGCAGAGCTGGCGCCGCGCGATGTGGTGGCGCGCGCGATCTTTCGCGAGAGGGCGGGAGGCAGACAGGTCTTTCTCGACGCGCGGAAGCTCGGGCCGTCTTTCGAAGACCGATTCCCGGGCATTTTCGCGATCTGCCGCGCGCGCGGAATAGATCCGTCAAAGGACCTCATTCCGGTGACGCCGGCCGCGCACTATATGATGGGAGGGGTGATCGTCGATCTCCGCGGAAGATCGAGCCTTAATCGGCTATACGCGTGCGGCGAAGTCTCACGAACCGGCGTGCACGGGGCGAACCGGCTAGCGTCGAACTCGCTGCTCGAAGGGCTGGTGTTTGCGGAACGCGTCGCAAGGGACATGATCGACGTGAAAAAGCTGCCGACGCCGCCGAGAAAGAGGAATTGGGATGTGCCGGTGCTGAGGGATCGCGGCGCGGCGCAGGTCGCGGCCGACAGCATCCGGCAGGTGATGTGGGATTACTGCGGGATCGATCGCAGCGCCAAAGGTCTGCGAGAGGGGCTCGCCAAGCTGACGGAGATCGAGACACGCCTGCCGGTGGGAGCCACCGAAGAGATGAACATGGTACAGACGTCGCTGCTGATCGCCGACGCTGCACTGTTGAGAAAGGAATCGCGCGGTGGACACTATAGAAGCGATTTTCCGCGCGCCAAACGCAAGTGGAGTGGAAAGCACATCGAATGGTAGAGACGACAGCCAGGATGTACGAGGCGCTGCAGGATGAGATCAAGCACCTCGCGCGCGTGCGAAACGCGGTGATTCTCGCGCACAACTACGAGAGACCAGAGGTGCAGGACGTCGCTGACTTCGTGGGAGATTCACTGGGGCTGAGCAGGGAAGCCGCGAAGACGAAGGCCGACGTGATCGTGTTCTGCGGCGTGCACTTCATGGCCGAGACGGCGGCGGTGCTCTCGCCGCAAAAGACGGTGCTGCTGCCCGATCTCGCCGCGGGCTGCTCTCTCGCCGCGACGATCAACGCGCAGGACCTGCGCGACTGGAAGGCGGAGCATCCGGGCGCGATCGTGGTGTCGTACGTGAACACGACGGCGGAAGTGAAAGCCGAGAGCGACTACTGCTGCACGTCGGGGAATGCGGTGGAGATCGTGAACTCGATACCCTCCGACAATGAGATCCTGTTTCTTCCCGACATGTTTCTGGGCGCGCATGTGCGGCGCATCACGGGCCGGAAGAACATGCACGTGTGGATGGGTGAGTGTCACGTGCACGCTGGCATCGATCCGGAGGACATCAGACTGCAGCGCGCCGCCCATCCGGGTGCGGAATTCCTGATCCATCCAGAGTGCGGATGCGCGACGAGCGTGGTGGAAGCCGTATCGGCGGGCGACATCGACCCGGTTGGGGTGCAGATATTGTCGACAGAAGGGATGATCAAGCGTCCAAAAATCTCAGCGAACGACGAGTTCATCGTCGCTACGGAAGTTGGAATCCTTCATCGGCTCCGCCGCGAGAATCCGACCAAGACGTTCCATCCCGCGAATCCGGATGCGGTCTGCGCATTCATGAAGGTGACGACGCTGCCCAAGGTGCTGACAGCGCTGCAGCGGATGCAGCACAGGATCACAGTTCCAGAGGAGATTGCGGCGAGAGCGCGCCTCGCGATCGAGCGGATGGTCTCGATTGGCGGGCAGACACCGCTATCGCCAGCCCCAAACGCCTCCGTCGACCCGGGCGAATGACCATTCGGCGCGAGAGTGAGTTCGCCGCGCACGGATTCTTCTGGGAGGAAGGTCTCCACTTCCCGCTTACCAGGAAGGAGACCACCGCACTGGTCGTCGCGGCGCTCGAGGAGGACGACACGAAGCACGACATCACCACCGCTGCAACCGTTTTGTCCGATCGCCGGGCACGGTGCAGGCTCGTGGCGCGGAAACAGGGTGTAATCGCGGGACTGCCGCTGGCGATGGAGGCATTCACCCAGCTGGACAAGGCTGTCACGATCCGCGTCGATCATGAGGATGGCAGCAGAGTGCGGCCGGATACGTCGGTCATGTTTTTGTCGGGGCACGCGCGCGGTCTGCTGTCGGCGGAGCGCGTCGCGCTCAACTTCATGCAGCATCTGTCCGGAATCGCTTCGCTCACCGCGCGGTACGTCGATGCGATCAAGGGGACCGGCGCACATATTCTCGACACGCGGAAGACGACCCCGGGCCTCAGGCGCCTGGAGAAGTATGCCGTTCGCGCCGGCGGAGGTTTGAATCACCGCATGGATCTATCGTCGGGCGTGCTCATCAAGGACAATCATCTCGCGGCGGTAGATGGGGACATTCGCATCGCGGTGAAGCGCGCGCGCGACGTCGGGCCGGCAGGAATAAAGGTGGAAGTCGAGTGCGACACCGTTGGCCAGGTGGGTGCGGCGATCGATGCGGGTGCCGACGTGATAATGCTGGACAACATGAGCCTGACCGAGATGCGAGAGGCGGTGAAGCTTGTGGAAGGGCGCGCGGTTGTGGAGGCGTCGGGCGGAGTAACGCTCGAAACGGTAAAGGCAATCGCAGAGACCGGGGTCAACTGGATCTCGGTTGGCGCGCTCACGCACTCGGCGCCGGCGCTGGATCTCGCTCTGGATTTTGACTGAATGGCGACGATCGAGGTTTGCGACGTCTGCGGCTCGGACAACGTGAAGGAGATCAAGTGCAAGCTCGTTTGCCAGAACTGCGGGACGGTTCTGCGGAGTTGTTCTGATTTGCTGATATAGCAACCATTTTTTCGAGAGGATCGGTCATGGATCGCAGGAACTTCGTGCGCCTCGGCGCCGCCGCTGGAACGTTGGCTCTCTCCGGGAAGCCGCTGGCGGCTGAATCAACGGCGTTCGAGATGGAAAGCACCGCACGACGATCCAAGGCATTTTCCCCCGCGCCGTTCGCACTCGAGGAGACGACGGTAGCCGATCTCCAGGCGGGGATGGCGTCGGGCAAGATGACCGCGCATTCGATCACGCAGAACTACATCACTCGCATCCACGAGCTGGACCGCATCGGCCCGACGCTGCGTCACGTTATCGAAATCAATCCCGATGCCTTATCGATTGCCGCGACGCTCGATCGCGAGCGAAAGGCCGGCAAGGCGCGCGGGCCGCTTCACGGGATTCCAATTCTCGTCAAGGACAATATTGACACCGCCGACCGGATGACGACGACCGCCGGGTCGTACGCGCTCGCGGGATCGATTCCTCTCCGGGACGCCACTATCGCCGCCAAGCTTCGCGCGGCCGGCGCAATCATCCTCGGCAAAACCAATCTCAGCGAGTGGGCGAATTTCCGCTCGTCGCATTCCTCGAGCGGATGGAGTGGACGCGGCGGACAGGCGAGGAACCCATACGTTCTGGATCGCAATCCGTGCGGCTCGAGCTCGGGGTCGGGGGGCGCGGTATCCGCGAATCTGTGCGCGCTGGCGATAGGCACGGAAACCGATGGCTCGATCGTCTGCCCGGCGTCCGCCAATGGCGTTGTGGGAATCAAGCCGACGCTCGGACTCGTGAGTCGCGCCGGAATAATTCCGATTGCGCACAGCCAGGACACGGCGGGTCCGATGGCGCGGACCGTGACGGATGCGGCGATTCTGTTGAACGTGATGGCGGGACCGGACCCGCGCGATCCAGCGACATCGTCCGGGGCCGCGCGCAGTCCAATTGACTATACGGCGTCGCTCGACGCGAATGGATTGCGCGGCGCAAGAATTGGTGTCGCGCGGTCCAAGTTCTTCGGCTATAGCGATGTCACCGACAAGCTCGTAAACGACGCAATCGCCACGATGAAGGCCCAGGGAGCGGTGATCGTGGATCCGGCAAACATCGAGACGGCGGGAAAGTTCGACGACACGGAGTTCGACGTGCTGCTATACGAGTTCAAGGCCGATCTCAACACGTATCTCGCGTCGCTCGGCCCCAAGGCTCCGGTAAGAACACTCGAGGACATCATCGGGTACAACGACGCGCACAAGGATCAGGAGATGCCCTATTTCGGGCAGGAGATCATGATCCAGGCGCAGGCGAAGGGACCGCTGACGGAAAAGAAATATCTCGACGCGCTGGCAAACGATCTGAAGCTGTCGCGCACGGACGGGATCGACGCGACGATGGACAAGTACAAGCTCGACGCGATTGTCGCGCCGACGGGTAACCCCGCGTGGACGACCGATCTGGTGAACGGCGACCATTTCAGCGGCGGGAGCTCGACCCCCGCGGCGGTGGCCGGGTACCCGAATATCAATGTCCCCGCGGGATTCTCACACCAGCTGCCGGTAGGGATATCGTTCTTCGGGCGAGCTTACAGTGAGCCGACGCTGATTCGAATCGCGTTTGCGTACGAGCAGGCGACGCACCATCGTCGGCCGCCTCGGTTTATTCCTTCGCTCGGCGACGCGGGCTGAGTTCTTTCTTGGCGGCTTTCGATATGTGTGGCGCTCTGATTTTATTGCCGGTGCGTCGGGTGGTGGTGTCCTCTTCGGTGACTCGCTCGCTTACACGCATCGAGCCTCCGTCAGCCCACTCGCCGCTTGCGCTGGCGAGCGGGCACCCAGCCAGAGTCTCTTGCTACGCGAGCACGTCACCTGCGATGACACCCCCACCCGACTCCCAACGGGTCTCTGAACGCCACGCCTAAGCCAGTGCGCGTACACAAGGCTGCCCGCCGTCGCCGAGCGTGTGGATTCAGCGGTAGCCAGGCGGTGCCCGAGTCGCCCGCTCGTACCCAGACGCGAACCGGTCCGCGTGGTGCTTTGTCGCGCGAACCAACGAGATCCTGGCGCGCGTGGTTGGCCGCGGGCACCAACGACTTGTTGCCGCGCGCAGTTGGTCTCGTGCACTAAAACCAATTCGGCGCGCGGCTCTTGGTCGCGCGGACCACCGATACTGTATCGGGAGGCGAGGGGTGTCGTCGTAGCCGCTTTCCAAAGCGAGCGCGAGGAGGAGACCCGCGCCCGAGCGGAGCGAGGGAGCGCAGTTGGGGGCTCCGACCAAGCGAGCGTAGCGGCGTAGACGACACCCCTCGCCGACCCAAACAGCGATCCATAGGTAACGCGGCGCCCAAAGCTCGCGCAGCCTATTCGTCGAGAATCGCGTCCGTGACGAAGTAGCCTTTGCCGCTGCGCACGGCCGCCGCGACGCTGCGGCGGGTGTCGTCCACGTGACCCTCGCGGCCGTCGAGCTGGGTGCGTTCCGCACGGAAGCGACGACCGGCTTCGATGCAGAAGAGATCACAGAGGGTGATCTCACGCTCGCACTGCTCTACGCCGCGGTCGTCGATCAGACTCTGCGTGCGCGCGATCACGCATGCCGTCGCGAACAGGTCTATCGCCATGTTGGCGAGTCTCTCCAGAACCAATTGGCTGTCCACGATCTTCTCGCGGTAGCGCATGATGGCCCGATCAGTCCCGGCACCCAGGTCGGACACATGGCGCTCGAAATATTCCTTGTGCTTCTTGAGGCGGTCGTGGAGCTCGATGTCGAGCGTAGATGTCTGGCCGAGTCTCAGCTTCACGCGCGACGTCGCGTAGCCGCTCAGTAATCCAAGATTGCGCAGCGGTCTACGCAGCGCGGAACCGATCTCCTTCAGCGCCTCGGCCGGGGCCTGCACGCCGTTCAGGGCGATGAACAATCTCAGCACCTCGTTCGCGCCCTCGAAGATCCTATTGATGCGCGAGTCGCGCAGCATTCGCTCGTACGGATATGGTTTTACGTATCCGCGCCCGCCCGCGAGCTGCACCAGGTCGTCGGCGGCGCGCCAGACCATCTCGCTGGCAAAGACCTTCGCGCACGCGGCCTCGAGCGAGAAATCGTTGTCGCCGCGATCCACCAGCGCGGCGAGCACGCCGAGCATCGCATCGGATGCATAGATGTCGCTCGCCATTCGCGACAGCTTGCGCTGGGTGATCTCGAAGTCAGCAAGGGGATGCCCGAATTGGACCCGCTGCTCGCCGTACGCGGTCATCTCCTTCAGTGTTCGCTTGGTGCCTCCCGTGCATCCCGCCGCGAGCGTAAGACGCCCCGCGTTCAGAACGTGCACGGCGACGCTGAACCCGCGACCGACGGCGCCGAGCACGTGATCGGCGGGCACCTGGAGCCCCTCATATGAGAGCTCAGCCTGGGTGGATCCGCGGATGCCCAGCTTGTGTACCGTCTCGACAACGCGGAACCCGGGCATGTCAGGTCGTATTATGAACGCGGTGGGACGCGACACCGTTTCTCCACGCCGCACCACGAACGTCTGGGCGAACGTCGCGATCACTCCCGCGCGGTGGCCGTTGCCGATCCAGATCTTCCGCCCGTTCAGGCGCCAGTGCGAGCCGTCCTTGCTCAGTATCGCGGTCGTCTTGATGTTCTGCGCATCGGAGCCCACGTCGGGCTCCGTCAGCGCGTATGCGGCGAGAAAGTCGCCACGCGCCAGCGGTGGCAGGTACCGCTCCTTCTGCGCGTCGTTTCCGTGCAGCACGATCGCCTTCGATCCGAGTCCGCAATGGACGCCAACCATCACCGCCAGCGACGCGTCGATTGCCGACAGCGTCTCGAACACACGGGCGTAGGCAGAAGAGGAAAGCTCCAGTCCGCCGTACTTCTTCGGGATGGTGAGACCGAGCATTCCGATCTCCGCGAACGCACGGATGACGTTCTCGGGGATCGTCTCTTCCTCATCGAACTTCGCCGAGTCGATGAGGTCTCCATCGAGCGCGCGAAGATCCTTGATCAGACGACGCACCGTGCGCGCCTCGTCGGGGCTCCGCTCATCGAGGGAACGGGGATACGGAAAGAGAAGTGAATCGAGTACGACGCCCGCGAAAATGCCGCGGGTGAAGGATTGCTGGGTCTGCTCAGTCACTTGAGGATTCGAGAATAGGGGCCTGTGAAATCCGTGAGCTGACGCCAGCGCTCTCCAACTGAGCCGCCAACTCATCGGGCTCCGTTACCGGTCTGTCGCAGGTGTAGCCGCGACACACGTAGGCTGTCGGCTCTCTGTCAACGAGTGGTCGGTCGCTCAACAGCTTCACGCTCGAACCGCTCGTCGATGCTCCGCCCGCCAGCACGAGCGACGGAACGTACTGCCCGGCAACGGCTCGCTCCAGTGCCTTGAATCGCGATTCACTGACGTTGCCCACCAGCGCAACCTCCACGGCCCCGTGGATCTCCATGTCCGCCGAGCCCAGCATATGTCCGAACGCGGTCGGATACCGGGCCATTGGCTCGGCGAGCGCCTCGAGCGTAAACACCGCGCGGCGCCGGTACTCGGCGTCGTGGCCGAGCTCCGCCAGGTGCAGGAGCAACTCGACTGCGAGCGACGTTCCGGATGGCGTCGCGTTGTCGGTCACGTCGCGCGGACGCGTGATCAGCTGCTCGGCGTCGCTGGCGGTGTCGAAGAACGCGCCGACGCTGTCGTCCCAGAACCACTTTATCATCGCGTCGGCAATCTCCCGCGCGCGAACGATCCACTGCTCGTCGAACGTGAGCTCGTAGACGGCTATAAATCCGAGCGCCACAGCTGCATGATCCTCGAGGAATCCGTTGATTCGCGTTACGCCTTCCTTGTGCGAGCGCATCACGCGTCCGCCGCGGACCATCTCGCGCGCGAGGAACTCGGCGTTCCGAAGCGCCAGAGCGCGAAATTCTGCGCGGTCGAGAACTCGTGCAGCGGTAGCGATCCCGCGGAGCATGAGCCCGTTCCAGGCGGCGAGTATCTTCTCGTCGCGTCCGGGCCACACGCGCCTGCCGCGCGCCTCGTACAAAACCCGCTTGCCCCGCGCGATGACGGCGTCGAGCATCTCCTCGTCCACGCGCGCGTGCGCCGCCGCTGAATCGCGATCGCTTCCGACAAAGAGAATGTTCTTTCCCTCGAAGTTCCCCCCCGGTGTCACGCCGTAGTAGGACTTGAACACACGGGCGTCGGCGCCGAGCAGGGAATCGAGCTCTTGATCGCTCCAGACGTAGAACTTGCCCTCGTGGCCTTCGCTGTCCGCGTCGAAGGACGAGTAAAAGCCGCCGTCGTGCGATGTCATCTCGCGCGCGACCCATTCGACCGTCTCGACCGTGACGCGCTCGACTTCGGGATCCTTCGTCCCCTGAAAGAGGTGCGCTCCGAGACGGACGAGAAGCGCGTTGTCGTACAGCATCTTTTCGAAGTGGGGCACGAGCCAGATCGCGTCAACGGCGTAGCGCGCGAATCCGCCGCCGATCTGGTCGTAGATCCCCCCTCGCGCCATCCGCCGAAACGAATTGGCGACCATCTCGAGGGCATCCGCAGCGCCGGTACGCCTCCAATATCGAAGTAGAAAGTCCAGCGTCATCGTCGCCGGAAACTTGGGAGCGCCGCCGAAGCCACCGTTGCATTCGTCGTAGCGCTGGGCGAGAGAGCGGTGCGCGATCTCCAGCAGCTCCGGAGCCAGCGCCCCGCCGCTTCGCGTGCCAAGGCGATTGCTGTCATAGATCTGCTTGAGTTGTTCCGCAGAATCAGCGACGCTGGAGCGGCGCTGCTCGTATGCCTCGCTCACTGAGGCGAGAATTCGCCTGAAGGAGGGCAGTCCGTGGCGATCGTCGGGCGGAAAGTAGGTACCACCGTAGAAGGGACTTCCGTCGGGCAGCAGGAACATGGTCATCGGCCAGCCGCCGTGTCCGCTCATCGCCTGCACGGCCTGCATGTAGATCCCATCGATATCGGGACGCTCTTCGCGATCGACTTTGATGTTGACGAACTTCTCATTCATGAGGCGGGCGGTGTCTGCATCCTCAAACGATTCGTGCGCCATGACGTGGCACCAGTGGCATGCCGCGTAGCCGATGCTGAGGAGCACCGGCTTGTCCTCGCGCTTCGCCCGGTCGAGGGCCTCGGTTCCCCACGGGTACCAGTCCACCGGATTCTCGGCGTGCTGCAACAAATAGGGACTCGTTTCGTTTTTCAGGCGGTTGGGCATGACTTATTCAGAGAGCGGCTTTACCATTGCAACTGCTAAGCAATCAGCAGTGCGTCTCCAACAATTTCAACCACGTCAAGCGTGGAACCAGGATGATCACTCCACTAATCAGCAGACCCCGTCGCCGTCCGCATGGGTTGGAATCAAACGCCGTATTCCTCGTTGGATTCTCGGCGGCCGCGATGGCAGCGTGTGCCAAGGTTGGCGAGGATGTTTTCAACCACGAATCGGGCCCATTCGATGAGCCGATACGCAAATGGGTTCTCGCGCATCAGCGGCCCGCGTTACGAAACACTTTCCTGATCATCACCGCAATAGCCGCTCCGGCGGTCATTATTCCGGTTACGGTCGGAACCGCCGCATGGCTCTGGAACCGGCGCGGACTACCGATCGCTGGCGCCGTGGTGATGTCGCCAGCAGTAGCAGTCGCGCTGTTTCTCGCGATCAAACGTCTCTATAAACGCAAGCGACCAGCAGGTGGTGCGCGGCTGCATGAGCTGACCTATGCGTTCCCGAGCGGTCACGCGACGGCAGCGGCTTCAATTTTCGGCACGGCGTCCTATGTGCTTTGGCGCGAGCATATGATATCACGCGATACAGCTATCGCCCTGGCTTCTATTGGCACTTCGCTGGTGGGGGCGAGTCGGGTTTACCTGGATGTCCACTGGACGACAGATGTACTTGGCGGGTGGAGCGTCGGCGGCCTTGTCGCGGCGCTGAGCGCGGCGGTTTACGACAGAATCCGGCGTGATACCAGTGGTGATCGCTTGAGCCGGTACGGTCGTTCACTCAAGTAAGAACGATGCGGCGCGGGAAAGCATGCCAGAGCCGGTCACGGTGAAAATGGTGACGCGAACACCCCTCGGGCGATAAACGTCAACGCGCATGAATCCATTCGGCGTCTCGCGAACAAAGCCTTCAGCACTCGAAAAGGGATAAACCATTCCCGGTCGCCAGCTGACGCAACTCGACTCGTGAGTATCGACAGAGCCAGCACCGCTTACAAGATAATGCACGCGTCTGCCAGGAGGACCTCCCGCGAATACCTGCAGGGTGTGGTCATGACCGGATGCGTAAGCGATAGGGCGTCGCGCCATGTTGAGGCGATCGATCAGGCGCGTCCGCAGATCGCCGTAGGCCTCCCCACTGAAGTCCTGGCCGATTTCCGCGGCTTTGCGGATGTCGGTTACAGCGCGGCCCGCGAGGCCACTTGGACCACCACAGGCGTTGCCGTGCTCACCGCCTGATTGCATCGGATGATGCGCAGCGACCATCACGAAGTCAGATGCAGGCGCCAGTCGCGAGTGCGTATCGAGCGAATCGATCACGCTTGAGAAAGTGAGTCCGCCGCAATGCGCATCGGGGAGATTGTCGGCGTGGCGGAGCATCCACTCGGAATCGAATGGCAAGAGCACGAGCCGCGACCCAATTCGCAGCTCGCTCGGCCCTGGGCAGCCCCCGTTCGGGCGAAATGAAACACGGCCGTTTGCACTACCGTCGAGCAACTTCCCCTCCCGCTCAATCGCGACGGGGTCCTTCGACTGGAGTGAGCGAAGGCAGTTAATGATCTGCGGGGTAAAAGCCTTTACGCAACCAGTTGGACGCCAGTCGTGATTTCCCGGCAGGAAAACCACTCGGGCGGGCGAAGGGACCGCTTCGATCTGTTGCTGGAGCGCACAGGCGGCGTCTTCAAGCTCGGCTTGGGGAGCACCAGTGGCGGAAGGAACTCCGGCTGGATACGCGTTGTCGCCCAGGTAAATCACCCACTGTTGAGGGCCAGTCGCGCCCAAACCCGTGCGAGTGGCCTGTGCAAGAATTTGAGCCTGTACGTGAGCCAGGACGGAGGCTGGGGCATGGACGGGATAACCGGCATCGCCCACGAGGTAAACGCTGGCATCGAGCGTATCGGTTGCGGGACGAGTCGCCCGGACCTGCTCCCGCGGAAGAATGCTGTCGGCGACCTGCATTCCACGCATGAGCGTGAGATCGCACCCGGGTATGGTGCCTCTCGCAAGATTCCTTTGCGATGTTACGCACGCCAATACGACGCTCGCGATGATAAGCGCTGT